>QKAA01000066.1 GCA_003247275.1 bacterium
TTCCACTCCTTTCGTCGATTTATCTATCGTTTATCTGGTATGAAGTTAACCAGAACATCCGCCATTCATATAGGTGCTCATATCTATCAACCCAAAAACATTGTCGTTGGTAATGACACCATTATTGGTGATCACGCCACGTTAGATGGCAGAGACAAACTCATTATCGGCAATCACGTCGATATCGCTTCAGAAGTGATGTTATTTAACAGTCAGCACGACATTAATCATCCTGAATTTGCTCCCATGTCAGCTCCGGTCAAAATCGAAGATTATGTCTTTATTGGTCCCCGTGCCATTATTTTGCCAGGAGTTACTATTGGTAAAGGCGCTATTGTCGGCGCTGGAGCTGTTGTCACCAAAGACGTTGGTGCCGGAACCATTGTTGGTGGAGTTCCCGCCAAACCCATAAAAGAACGTCAGCTAGCAGAATATAAGTACATCCTCGGTCGCCCCAGACTATTTCAATAATGAAAAATAAACCCCTCGATCTTTCCATTATCATTATTAACTACAAAACCAAAGATATTACTCTTGATTGTTTGCGTACCATTTTTGCTTCCAAAACTCACTACACCTTTGAAGTTATTTTGGTTGACAATGCTTCCGGTGATGATTCTGTTGCCGCTCTCAAACAAACAAAATTCCCCATCACCCTGATTGAAAACCCCAAAAACGGTGGCTTTGCTAACGGCAACAATTTAGGAGCAAAATCAGCGACAGGCACCTATGTCTGGTTATTAAATAGTGATACTTTAATTGAACCTGACACCATCGAAAAATTATTAGATGCTGCCTACAAACAGAATTCTTACTTAGCTACTTGCCGCCTTCTAAATCGTGATGGTTCTGTCCAACCTCAGGGCGGCGCTCTACCAAACCTACTAAATCTCACCACCTGGATGCTAAATCTCGATAGCCTTTCCTTTATCAGAAAAAGCATTCCCCCCTATCAACTGTCCCATCCCTACCCCAAACAACCAACACTTGGCTGGATTGGCGGCACCGCCATGCTGATTCGCCGCGACCTCTACATGAGTCTTAATGGTTTAGATGAAGGTATCTTTATGTATGGTGAAGACGTCGAGTTTTGTTTGCGAGTAAATAACGGTGGTTTAAAGCCCGATTACTTTAATCAACCAAAATTAATTCATCTAGGACAGGCCAGCGGCAGCAGCCAACGGGCTGTATTAGGCGAGTTTTCCGGCTTACAATATATCTATAAAAAACATAAGTCCGCTAGCCAACGCGCCTATGTTCGAGTTATTCTAAAAATCGGTGCGCTATTGCGCCTTATAAGTTTTGCCCTGAAACGGGACACAGTGCGAAGGGATATCTATGCAAAAGCTTTTCTCATGGCTTGATAAAAATCTTCTTGGGGTTCTCGCTGGCTTTTTGCTGGCCTTCATTCCGCTGTACCCCAAACTTCCCCTCTTCGATATTATTCCTGGCTATATCGTTCGTGTCAGGCTTGAGGATTTCTTCGTTGCCCTCACCGTTTTAGTCTGGTTTATTCAATTGTTACGAAAGAAAGTAAAACTTCATCCGCTCTTAACTAAGCTATTTGCCGCCTACGCTGTCATTGGTTTGCTGTCCACCCTTTCGGCCATTTTCATCACCAAAACAGTGCCTATGTCAGATATTCATATTGCTAAAGTTTTCCTGCATTATTTTAGAAGACTTGAGTATTTCTCTCTTTTCTTTGTAGCTTTTTCTGCCATTAAATCCATCAAACAAATCAAAACATATACCATTATTTTATTTTTCACTTCTCTTGGCGTTTCCCTCTATGGCTATGGCCAAAAATATCTCTATTGGCCAGTCTACTCCACCATGAATCGGGAATTTTCCAAAGGCTGGCGTCTCTATTTAACCGAGCACGCCCGAGTACCTAGTACTTTTGGTGGCCACTATGACGCTGCCGCTTTCATCATGATCGCCATTACTATTGCCTTGGCCGTTGTCTGGATGGCCAAATCAAAATTAGTTAAACTTCTAGCTTTTGTCACCTACGTCACTGGTTTTTGGTTGCTGATTTTAACTGCCTCAAGAACTTCATTTATTGCCTACTTAGCCGCCATTTCCTTCTTGGCCTTTATTGTTATGTTCGTCAAAAAGTGGTGGTGGCCCATTCCTCGCTATAGCCTAGCAGTAGTTTTTAGTTTATTTGTTATGCTCTCCTTTGGTGATTTATCTGAGCGTTTTTCCCAAGTTTTGGGCCTAGAACGGATTAAAACAGAGTTCTATGACACGTTCCTTTCTGCCAAAGTCGATAAACCTGACAATGGTATGTCCACCGACGACTTAGCCCGAGTTACCACCCCAACTGATACCCCTCCTTCCACCGAAAAACCTTTACCTGGAGATGTCTACGAAGATATTCCCGTATCTGCGCCAGAAGTTGACGAAAACGGCGTTATTATTGGCTATCAATTAGTTTCTCGCACGTATTCTGAAAATGCTTATAAATATGGTTTGTCTGCCGCCATCCGCCTTGATACCCTCTGGCCACAAGCTATTGCTGGTTTTAAAACCAATCCGTTGTTAGGTTCAGGATATTCCACCTTAACCAAAGAAACTGTCGGCCAGTTTACCGAAGCTGAATCAACAGATAATGATTTCTTAAGAAACCTAGGTGAGACTGGCTTGTTAGGCTTCTTAAGTTTCTTTGGCATTATCATTACCGTCATGGTTATTGCTATCAAATCCATCAAACGAGTTGATGATTGGTTTATTAAAGCCTTCTTAATTGGTTATATTGCTGCTGCAGGTGGCTTACTCTTAAACGCAATTTATATTGATGTTTATGAGGCCTCAAAAGTAGCTCTAACCTATTGGGCCTTAAGTGGCATGGTCGCCGCTATTTCCGTTTTGTATCCAC
>QKAA01000038.1 GCA_003247275.1 bacterium
AGTCATCTTGGGAAACTGCTCCATACATGAGAGGACGAGGAGTCAGAAAATGATCACGACTATCATCATCACTAGTGTTAGTTTTATTTTTGTGGCCATTGGGTTATTCATACCCAGCAATTGGTGGCTAATTCGTCCAGATGAGCGTGGTTTCATCATGCTCTTTGGTAGAATTACCAACCACCGAGGCCCTGGCCCAGTACACGCCTGGCCTTGGGAGCAAGTTATCATCAGACCTATCTCCCAAATTAAGGGTAATCTTGTAGTAGAACTTACTACTGGCGGAAAAGACGCGGATCAATTTCTACTCAAAATCCCATTCGTTTATCGAATTGATGACGTTGTCAAATCAGTATTTGCTTATCGGGGAGACTTAAACGAGGGGCTCCAAGAATTTGTCCAAGCTTCGTTTCAGGAAGCACTACTGACTATTGGTGGACATGCTATTCTTGACGGCAGTCTGCCTAACGTTGTAGAAAAAGCTCTTGCCAATATTCAAGATATCGCCACAAAATGGGGTCTCGTTATCGATTCCCTAAAAGTTGGCGATATTAATCTCTCGGATAATCTTAATGACAAGGTGGCGAAAATCCGTAAAGCTGAAGGCGAAGCAGAAGCTACTAAAATCAAATCAGAAGCCGAAGTTATCGCTTACAAAAATGAGCGAGAAGCTCAAGGAAAAGACTATCGTTTTCACCAAACTTTAGACGCGATGACACAAATGTCCGCTAACGGAGCCTTCCGATTTGTCGGCGACTTTAGCAATATGCTTGCTGGAATGGCAGTTATCGAAGAAGGAGGAATTAAATGAAAACTAACAACCTTCTCGGAAAATTATGGGTTCAGATTTCCAAAGGGCTCTTCAAGGATCTACTTAAACTCTGGCCGTCTTTAATTTTCCTGTCAGCAGTAGGCACCATCAACGCGCTTGGCTTAACAAAACCAATCATTAATTTAAGTGGTGAACCTTATCTGTCTGCAAACGGCAAATTGATCGTCGATGCAACCAACTGGTACAACGGCATTCTTATTCTGGCAGAAATTGCTTGGATGTTAATCCTTGGAGCTCATATAGTCCAAGAAAAACGGTACCAGATCATTCACGGAGATATCATCGATACCCATACTGGTAACAGCAACTGGGTTAGCGGTATCTTGATCGGCCTCGGTTTGTTCGTTTTTCTGATTCTGCAAGCACCCATTATTCCCACCCTGCTTATCACCGCTTTAACAGTCATGTTTTATGCAGGAAGAGGACGATTTCATGAGCAAGGTGAGTTCGAATTACCAAAACTAGCCAATCTCGTGATCGTCCTACTTGCCGTCTGGCAAATCGCCATCGGCTGAAAGTTAACAGGAGGTGAAATGGACTTTAAAGGTTTCTTCACCTTTATGGGGATAATGCTTGGCGTCGCATTGATAGGATCATTTTTCTACGTCGGAGTATCGGGCGCTAGCTATGCATCACAACGTTGGTTTCCAACCAATACTCCGTTACCCACAGCAACGATGATCCCAACGTTAACTCCAACTCCTCTCCCTAGTCCAACTGCCACTCCATTACCTACTGCAACTCCCCTTCAAAATGGAGTTCGTATCTACGATGAAAATACTGGTATGCTCATCGATGAAAGAAACCAATCCAACATTATGGATTGCGGAGCTCTTGATATCGGGTGTATCGGAAAAATCATTGTTCCCGTCAAAAATGGTGTGGAGATACCAAACGAAAAGTATGGTTTATCAACGTCAGATCTCATTTTAACCATGCTCATCGTTTTACTTGTCTTTGGAATTTTAACTATATCTGTTCTGGCATATTTCGTTTTTCAGCCAATAATTGTTTTTAATAAAACAGTTAACGAACTAATTCGAAATTCCATCTCACCGTCAACTCAACTCCCCTTTGGTCATTCCTTGACCGCTCGGGATGCTCAACGCCTGTGGCAAGCAGACCCCCAAACAGCTCAAAAATTGCTTGCTGAAAGGAAGAAGAAATGACAACAACCAAAGTAGTTTCAATTTTGGGACTTATTGCGTTCATCACCCTTGGAATAGTTGGCTTACGCGGCAACGCTAAGTTGGACATTTCCCTGGGTGATGGGGCAATTGCAAGAGCTGAAGGGCAACAAGCAATGCTTGAATCTCAAGCCGCTGCAATTAATGCCAAAACCAACTCAGATGCAGAAACTGTCAAAATTGCCAACGAAGACCAGGCCAAACTAAATCAACTAACCCGAGATCGTCGTGCCGCTAACCAACGTACACTTAATACGATTCTAACCTGGGCAGGCGGCATCGGCGCAGCAATTGCACTAATTAGCTTGGGACTCAGCTTTGCTGGATACTCTGTTCTTATGAGTCTTGGCATTCTTCCCGCCCGTGCACTAGCAGCTCCTCAAATTTCCAAAAACGGAGATGTTTACGGCATATGGATGCCACAACTTAAAAGAGGGGTTGTTATTAACGACAACATGCCAGGACAAATGCTCCACATGGGAGAAGAAACTTCCGAACTGCTTGAAGGCAATCCCGCAACCATGATCGCTGCATCTCAATCAAGGGCCCTTGCCGCTGCCGCAAGATATCAAGCACGACAAAACAACAATCGAGGATTTCTCGAAACCCTAGAACTACTTCAGCAAAAAAAACTTGTCGAAGGAAGCAATAAATTCTTTCCAGGTGGTAATAATGAACCTAGCCACCAAGAAAGCTAATAATTTTCCATATTTACCTACCCATCCCCCACCGAAAGGTAAGGGC
>QKAA01000041.1 GCA_003247275.1 bacterium
CGAAGAATATAACTTACCCTACAAATTTATTGGTCAAGTCGCTGCAGCCCTGCTCGATCAAAATTTGATCGTCAGTAAAGAGGGAGCCACTGGGGGTTATAAACTTGCCAAACCCGCCAAACAGATCACCCTAAACCAAGTTATGGAAGCTCTCGACGGTCCCGTCGTTAAAGTTGACTGTCTCTGTGGTAAGCCATGTCCTCGTAAAGATAGATGTCGCCATAAACAAGTCCTCGGCGCCCTTTCTGCTGCCCTAAACCAGGCTTTATGCGATAAAACCATCGCTGATCTGCTCAACTAAATCATCAACAAAAAAGAGAGAATTATATCCATGTTTGAACTTTCAAACGTTTCCGTCTCGTACAACAAAAAAAATATTGTCTCTGCCGTCAATCTAACCATTAAGCCGGGAGAAATTCACGCCCTGATGGGACCAAACGGTTCAGGCAAATCAACTTTGTCTCTTGCTATTGTTGGTCACCCTCAATACACCATTAGTCGCCAAAGTAAAATCAAACTGAACCAACAAGATATTCTCTCCCTTGATCCATATCAGCGAGCTCAAGCCGGTGTTTTTTTAACCTTTCAAAATCCAGTCGCTATCCCCGGACTGTCCATTAAGCACATGCTCAAAACCATGAGAGATCATCTTGAACTTCCTAAAACCACCACCAAAGATTTTATCGCCGCCCTCAAAAAATATGCACACATGGTTGGGCTGCCCTACGAAGCTCTAGATCGAAGTATTCATGATGGGTTTTCCGGCGGCGAAAAGAAGCGAATTGAAATGCTTTCACTTCTTGTGGCCGAACCCAAAGTTGCTATTTTAGACGAAATTGATTCGGGTCTCGATGTTGATGCCATAAAAATAATCAGCCAGACCATTCAATATGCCAAAAAAGAGTGGCAAACCAGTTTCTTAGTTGTCACCCACTACCGTCGCATTCTCGATCACATTAAGCCTGATTACGCTCACATTCTCGTCAAAGGCAAATTGGTTAAATCAGGTAAACAACAACTCATTGATCAGATAGAGCGCGACGGCTACGCTCAATTTAACCAATAGAAAACAAGCATGTCTCGATTTGCTCCACTTCATCAAACTGCTAAAAACGCACCATCTTCATCGGATGATGTATACGAGCATGGACAATCAACTCCCACCAAAAATTATCCCATTATCACCAAACCCGGTTTAAGCAAACAGATTGTCGAAAGCATCAGTGACATAAAGCAAGAACCAGCTTGGATGAAAGCCAACAGGCTAAAGGCTCTAGAAATTTTTGCCGCCAAAACCATGCCACTTTGGGGAGCCGATCTCAATAGCCTTGATTTTCAGCAATTTCATTATTATTTAAAACCAACCGATACTGAGGCAAAAACCTGGGATCAAGTTCCAAGTGAGATTAAAAATACCTTCGAGCGATTGAAAATTCCCGAAGCTGAACGCGAAGTTTTAGCCGGTGTTAAAGCCCAATTTGACTCAGAAGTCATTTATGGCTCCATCAAAGACGCCTTAAGTAAACAGGGAGTGATTTTTTGTTCCATGGATGAAGCTCTAGCCAAATACCCTGACCTAGTTAAGCAGTATTTCGGCACCATTATTCCCGCGGGTGACAACAAATTTGCTGCTCTTAACACTGCCGTTTGGAGTGGTGGTTCGTTTGTCTATGTTCCCAAAAATGTTGAAGTCAGTATGCCGCTTCAAACCTATTTCCGCATCAATGCTGAAAATGCTGGTCAGTTTGAACGCACCCTTATCATTGCCGACGAAGGTTCAAAAGTACATTATGTCGAAGGTTGTACGGCTCCCGCTTATAGCTCTTCTTCCCTCCATTCCGCCGTTGTTGAAATTGTGGTTAAACCCGGAGCTCAAGTCCAGTACACCACCGTCCAAAATTGGTACAAAACCGTCTATAACCTGGTGACCAAACGTGCTTGGGTTGAAGCTGAAGGCAAAATGATTTGGACCGATTTTAATATGGGTTCCAAAGTTACTATGAAATACCCCGCTTTCATTTTAGCTGGCAAAGGCGCTTCTGGCGAAACTCTCTCCATGGCCCTGGCTGGCAGCGATCAACACCAAGATACTGGTTCCAAAGCCATTCACTTAGCTCCCTACACTTCCTCCACCATTATCAGTAAATCCATTAGCAAAGCCGGCGGCCGAACCAGCTATCGCGGTTTAGTCAATATTGGTCCCAATGCCCATCACTCCAAATCTCGCGTGGTTTGTGATGCCCTCCTCTTAGATGACATTTCTCGATCAGACACCTATCCCACCAATAAAGTCTTTAATCAAAACGTCACCATGGAACATGAGGCCAGTGTCAGCAAAATCGCCGAAGAACAACTCTTTTATTTAATGACTCGGGGATTGAACGAAGAAGAAGCGGCTAAAGCCATCGTTTCTGGCTTTGTGGCGCCATTAATTAAAAAACTCCCCCTAGAATATGCTCTGGAAATGAACCGCTTAATTGATATGGAAATGGAGGGCAGCGTTGGCTAAAAACAATACATCCATCACCATCAATAAACCTGGTAATTACACCTATACCCTCGATCAATCTGGTCAAGAAATTGAAATTATTGGTCGATTTAAAGCTGACAAAAAACAGCAAAAAAATATCGTTGTTAC
>QKAA01000057.1 GCA_003247275.1 bacterium
CCATCCGGCCGTTTATCAAGACGAATTATAACAAGAAAATGTTTAAAGAGGGCTGGTGGTTTTGGTAGCTAACCTATTTTTCAGGCTTGAGTGATAGCAATAGCCTGCTCAATTAAGCGGTTACTGTAGCCCCATTCATTGTCGTACCAGGCGAAAATCTTCAACAGATCGCCATCGATCACTTGAGTAAGTGACAGGTCAACAATGACAGATTCTGATCGGCCGATGATATCTGAGGAGACAATGGGATCTTCAGTCCAGCCAACCAGACCGCGCCAGTGATCGCTATCGGCTTGATCTTTGAAGAGCTGGTTAACCTCTTCTTCTGAGGTGGGACGATCAATCACATAGGTTAAATCGGAGATAGAGCCGGTAATGACGGGCACCCTGATAGCCAGGCCATCAAATTTCCCCTTAAGATCAGTCATAACTGAGGTGACTGCCTTGGCGGCGCCAGTCGAGGTGGGAACCATATTCATGGGAGCAGATCGAGCCCGGCGCATGTCTTTTTTGTGGGAGCCGTCTTGAAGGTTTTGATCGTCGGTAAAGGCATGAATGGTGGTAACAGCAGCTTTTTTAATACCAAAGGTGTCATGAATGATCTTGGTAACGGGAGCAATACAGTTCGTGGTACAGGAGGCATTATCGGCCACGGGACACTTGTTATCGTAACTATTTACCCCGAGAACGAAGGTGCTGACTGGATCCCCCTTACTGGGGGCAGAAATAAGCACCTTTTTGACTCCAGATTTAAGATGTTTGCCAGCTGACTCGGCGTCACGGAAGGCGCCAGTACATTCCATAACAACATCGACTTGATATTGGGACCAGTTAATTTTCTCTGGATCGCGCTGAGCCAAGACGGGAACGTGACGATTGGCAACGTGAAGATAGCCAAGAAGTGGGTTTTCGTCAGTTACTTGCTTTCTGGTTTGAGTGGTTTCAAAGTGAATTTCATGAGGTAATTGACGATAAGCGGTGTCATATTTTAATAAATGTGCCCACCCTTCGATATCCATTGATCCAGAGGTGTTGATGGCAACAATGTCTAGTTGATCATGAAGGTCCGATCGATTCAGCCAGGCCCGGAAAGCAGATCTGCCAATTCGACCAAAACCACTAATAGCAGCACGAACCATAGAAGTCTCCTTTTTTTACTCTTCATTTATTAGGGTAGCTAATTCTGACTGTCAAGTAAACTGGCTGAATTTTGAGTAATTTATGTATTCATAAGTGATAAAAAGTATCCTATAATCCTTGACATTTTCGAGAATTGTGTTATGATGTCCGCCGGCTCTTAATGTAAGAGTCTTTTTAAGGCCTAAAACCCCTGACTCACCTTTACAAATAGGCCATGGCAACTGCCAGGAATGGGATAAAAGGAGGACAGACCAATTTACCCCAGGCAGATACCAGAAGAGACGGTGACTGTCTCGATCGAGATTACAAGTGTCACACATGATGATACGTCATCTAAAACAAATGATTACCGCTTTTAAGCGATTAATCAAAAAACAACGTGTTGGCCGCTTTTCTCAAAGTACCGCCTTTACCTTGCTAACCAAACCTTTGTGGCAACACGAAAAAATTCGAACTTTGGTTGGAGCTCCTTTAGTTGCAGCTGCTATTACAGGTGCTAGCTTAGCCGCTCCTCAAGTTGATACCCTTTCAGCCTGGGATATTTCTCAATCTCCTACTGTTATTCCTGGTTATTCAGCTAACAGTGAGCATACGTTCTTATTGCCAGTGACCCAATTAACTGGAATTTCTCAATATTTCCATGCAGGTCACCCTGGTATTGATTTCCGTGCTCCTTTACGTTCTGATGTTGTGGCCATGGATAATGGTGTGGTTACTGAAATTGTTGACTCTACCGTTGGTTATGGTCGTCACGTCTATATTCAACATGAAGATAATCGAGTTGGCCTTTATGCTCACTTGGGCTTAATCATGGTTAATATCGGTGATGAGGTGAGAGCTGGAGATAAGATTGGTGAAATTGGTATGACTGGTTGGACCACTGGTCCTCACTTACACTTTGAGGTGAGAGCTGAATCTGGGGCTATTAACCCTATTCCCCTCTTATCTAAAGCTTTATCTGAGCTTAAATAAGCTTAGCTTATCCTTTTGCAGTCACAAGTGTGCCGATATCTTCGCCCATAATGGCGCGTTTCAGATTGCCTGGCTCGAAGAGATTAAAGACATAAATTGGCATATTGTTGTCCATACAGAGGGAAATACCTGAGGCATCCATGACGTTGATATCTGGATTAGTAACTGCGTCAACATAGGTCATAGTCTTAAACCGCTTGGCATCAGGATGTTCCATGGGGTCTTTATCGTACACACCATCAACTTTGGTAGCTTTTAAGACAATTTCGCAATTAAGCTCTAGAGCCCGCAGGGAGGCACCGCTATCGGTAGTTACGTAGGGATTGCCTGTACCAGCCGCCAAAATGACAATCCGGCCTTTTTCCATATGCCTAATGGCTTTACGACGGATAAATGACTCGGCGACAGCACGCATCTCGATGGCAGTTTGAACTCGAGTCTCGGCCCCAATCTTTTCTAAGGCGTCTTGCATGGCAAGAGCGTTCATAACGGTGGCTAACATGCCCATGTAGTCAGCAGTGGCTCTCTCGATACCGTTTTTGCTGGCTGAAATGCCTCTAAAGATGTTTCCAGCACCGATTACCAGGCCAATTTGGACGCCAAGATCATGAACTTCTTTGATCTGGGTAGCAACGTCAGTGCAGGCTTGGGGAGAAATACCGTATTGGCGGTCGCCAAGAAGGGCTTCGCCACCAATTTTGAGTAAAACGCGTTTGTATTTTGGTTCCATAGTTTTTTCCTTTGTAGCTATAAAAAAACCAGCTATTTACGGGCTGGTTTGCTTATTTTATTACCTTTATGATGCGCGAAATTAGTTGTTTTTGCATATCGTTTGTCATTATATGTGGTTTTAGTTCGCTTTACTACCCCACCCCTTATAAAAGATTATTGCTATAGTTTTTTGATTTTTTAAACGTTGTACTATAGCTTTATGATGAATCTTGATTTTGAGACAGAATATTGGCGGAATTCATCTGTTGTAGTGGGAGTGGATGAGGTGGGGCGAGGCTGCTTGGCAGGCCCAGTCGTGGTGGGAGCGGTAGTTTTCCCTCAAGATCATGTGTCGATTGAAGGGGTAAATGATTCAAAAAAGGTATCGGCAAAGAAACGGGAATTATTGGAACCAGTGATTCGAGAACAGGCGTTAGCAGTGGGAATTGGTCAGGTGGAAGCAGCAGAAATTGATGAGATAGGCATTGTGACAGCGATATCCAAGGCTGCAGATCTGGCTTTGGAGGCTATGAAGTTGAAAATGCTTTATGCGATTGTATCCGATGGACCAAGACCAATCCACTCCCCTCTTTCTCAAGTGGAATCGGTGGCAGTTATTGATGGAGATGCTTTAATTTATTCCGTTGCAGCAGCCAGTATTGTGGCCAAAGTATATCGAGATACGTTGATGCAACAGCAGGCGGAATTATTTCCGGAATATGACTGGCTTCATAATGTAGGTTATGGCACAAAAAAACATCGAGAAGCAATTATCGCTTTGGGACTAACCTCACTTCATCGGCACAGTTTTTGCAAGAGATACTAAAAACCCCCGGGGGTTACAACCGAGGGTTTTTTGTATTATATCGAATGATTTTCTTTTAAGGTAAAGAGGATGTTTACATCATGCCGCCCATACCGCCCATGCCACTCATATCAGGAGCAGCTGGTTTTTCCTTCTCAGGAAGTTCGGTAACGAGACACTCGGTGGTAAGGATCATGGCAGCAACTGAAGCGGCATTTTGAAGAGCACTTCGAGTTACTTTGACGGGATCAAGAATGCCTTGTTCAAGCATGTCGCCGAATTCTAAGGTGGCAACGTTATAACCGAAGGCATTACCTTTTTTATTCATGACTTCGCGAACGATCCAGCCGTCGTCTTGACCAGAGTTTTTGGCTAGCCACCGCATTGGTTGCTCGAGGGCTTCGCGGACGATTTTGATACCGACTTCTTCGTCAACGGTTTCGCCTTTAACTTTAGCTAAAGCAGCGGAAGCACGAAGGAGGGCAACGCCACCACCGGCGACGACGCCTTCTTCGATGGCAGCTTTGGTAGCGCCAACAGCGTCTTTGACTCTTTCTTTGAGCTCTTTGAGCTCAATTTCGGAAGCGGCGCCAACGTTGATGACGGCGACACCACCAGATAGCTTAGCTAAACGCTCTTCGAGTTTTTCACGATCAAAGTCTGAGGTGGTTTTATCAATTTCGCGACGAATGGTAGCAACTCGGCCATCAATGGCTTTTTTGTCACCTTTACCACCAATAATGGAGGTATTGTCTTTATCAGAGCGAACCGTGTCGGCTCGGCCACAGTCCTCAGGGGTAACTGAATCGAGTTTTCGGCCAGTTTCCTCAGAAATGAAGCTGCCGCCAGTCAAAACAGCGATGTCTTGCAACATAGCTTTACGGCGATCACCAAAACCCGGAGCTTTAACAGCTAAAATGTTGAAAGCACCGCGAATTTTGTTGACAACCAGGGTGGCAAGAGCTTCACCATCGATATCGTCGGCAATGAGGACAATATTCTTAGATAATTTAATGGTTTTTTCGAGGAATGGAAGTAAATCGGCAATGGAACTAATTTTTTGATCGGTGATCAAAATGTACGGGTTCTCAATGACGGATTCCATACTGTCGGCATCGGTGACGAAGTAGGGTGATGCATAGCCTTTGTCGAACATCATACCTTCTTTGTGGTCGATTTCGATTTCCATGGTCTTGCCTTCTTCAACCTCAACTACGCCGTCTTTACCAACTTTCTTTAAGGCTTCGGCAATTTTGGCACCAATGATGGGATTTTGGGCGGAAATAGTAGCCACTTTTTCCCATTCTTCGGCTTTGACTTCTTTTTTCATATCAAGAAGCTTGGTGACAACAGCATCAACCGCTAAGTCGATTCCCCGTTTCATTAACATGGGGTTGCTGCCAGCGGCAATATGTTTCATACCGTTGGTAACGATTTGTTGAGCTAAAAGGGTGGCAGTGGTAGTACCATCGCCAGCAATATCGTTGGTTTTTTCAGCAGCTTGCTTGACTAATTGAGCGCCCATGTTTTCAAAAGCATCTTCAAGTTCAATTTCTTTAGCCACAGAAACACCATCATGAACTACGGCAGGAGCGCCCCATTTTTTATCGAGAGCAACGTTTCTACCTCTGGGTCCTAAGGTGGTAACCACAGCTTTACTTAATTTATTGACACCAGCCATTAATTTAACGCGGGCATCATCTCCGAATGCTAGTTGTTTAGCAGCCATATATCCTCCTTATTTAACAATTGCCAATATGTCTTCAAATTTTAGGAATTGGTATTCAACGTCTTCAATCTTGACGTCGTTGCCACCCCATTTTTTATAGATAACAGTGTCATTTGCTTTGACTGGAGCCTTGATGGTAGCACCGTGTTCGGTGACCCATTCGCTACCAACGGCAAGAACGGTGCCTTGCTGTGGCTTTTCATCGTGTGAATCTGGTAAATAGATGCCAGAAGCAGTTTGCTTTTGTGCCTCTAGAGGCTTAACCAGAACATATCCCGGTAAGGGATGAAGATTATTAGAAGAAACAGTTTTAGGACTGTTGGCTTTTGCCATAAACCCTCCTTTAAACGTGGTAATTAATTAGCAGTAAGACAGTTTCGTTGCTTATTCTAGCTATAGATAAAGGAGGCTGTCAAGCAGTGTTTTTGTTTGAGTGCTAATCGTGACACATGATGGGAGGACGCAAAAAAGCAGCTAAAGTAGGATACAGTTTTTAAAAAATGGAAAGAAGATTATTCTTTAATATCGGACAGAAGAACGCCTTCACAAACGAGGCCCTTGTTGGAAAAGTCGATATTTAAGGCGTCTTTAAGGAGATTTTCCACTCCGGAACGATTGCTTTTAATGGCAGCTAATTCCATGCTGGAGAGTTGGTTGGCGATACGAGATCTAGCGATGGGACGGACCACTTTGGAAACAAAGTTCTCACCGATATTTTCCCAGAGTTCGGGAGCATGATGCTTATCAATTCTAAAGAGGATTGAGCCTTGAATTTCAAGATTGTGACCATCAGCCGATTGAGCTCTGATAGGCTCATCACCTAATGATTCTTTATTGGAAAAATCAAAGCCTTGATGGATGGTGTACTCGAGAATTTGAGCGTTAAACAGTTTGGCAATTTGCCAAAAAGGGATCTTAAGATGCAGGCCAGGGCCCCAAACACGAGGGAGAACTCCCCTACCCCGATCATAGACACAAGCAATGTGTCCAGGAGGGACGGAGATAAAGAAGCCACCAACGACTTCATCAACTAAAAAGCCCACGACGAGGCGATCAAAATCCATAATAATATTGTACCCTTGTTCTGATTATTAAACAAAAGCTAACTATTTAATCCTATATTATTTTACTCTATTCGATTTATTTTTTCAAGTAAAGAGGTTGTGGAGTAGTCGGGAACGAAGTTTCTGACGACACATAACTCAACTCCCAGTTGATCGCAGAGTTTTTGTTTATTCTCGAGATGATCAGCGTGACTGGAGATAGCATATTTATGAGGAGAAATAAGGCTCAAGAGGTTTTTCCAATAGTCGAGTGAATTTGAAGCTTCTTTGAGCAAAAAGACATCATCTACGGCTTTTAAAGCGTCAATTTGTTCCATTCGAATGTGTTCTGGATGAATGGGTCGCTCACGGCCTTTAATTTGCTTGACTCGCTCATCTGGTTCAATCCCGACTATAAGCTTGTCGGCTTGGTCTTTAGCAGCAGTCAGAAAACGAATATGTTCGATGTGGAGAAGATCAAAAACACCGGTGACAAGGACAATAGTTTGTTTATTTGCCCGATAGTGTTTGGCGATAGTTTCGATTTGGCTAAAGGGATGAATCATAGCGTTTGTAATTCTTATTAAATTTTTCTAGGATTATAGCCCCAATATCTTGAGGATGAAAGTAAGCGACATGAGAAGTGACATATTCTCGGGTCATGTGTTGTTTCATATAGAGGTGTTGTAATGTATAAGCAATTGATTCAAGAAATAGCAGCCATTTGTTTGTGACTGATCGTCGAAGTGAACGTGAACTTAGTTGAGGAATACTGGTGTTTGGCAAAAATTGTTTGATCCATTGGTTACTTTTTTGAAAACGAGCAGCGATGTTGTCGGGGTCAAAAAGAGGTTTCACCAAGATAACTTCATGAGCGGTATAGAGATTGCGATTATTGGCAGGGACAGCAAGGTGAGTTTCTTCAAGATATAAATTGGCGCAGATTTTATTATTTGGGTTGGTGTCGTGGGGAGTACGGCGCACTCTCATTATTTCTAGAACAACCGTGACTCCAAGCCGGGTAAGCCACAACATATTGGATTTGGTGATGATCATAATGTCGATGTCGTCGAGTTCCGCGGCATTGTCGGCAGCAACGGTGCCAGTGAGAAAAATGGCTTTGACCCCGGGAATTTTGCTGACTTTTTTAATAATCGGCTGAGATCTGACGAGTTTTTCGGTACTGATTCTTAACCGCTGCTTGCGAATTGCGGCTAAGTGATTTCTACCGGAGAGAAAATAATACTGATTGTGAGTAAAAATTACTTTTTGAGCGATAAGTTGATCGAGGTTTTGTTTAAGACTTTTTTGGGAAATTTTGCGATTTCCTTGGTAGCGAAGCTGAATTTCGGATAAAGTCAGGGCAAAATCAAAACAGTCGGCGTAGGCTAGCGCTTTGACAATGCCTGATTGAGTCTGGTTCATGACGTTATTGTAACAGCCCTGCTGGTGTACAATAGAGGCACGATGTTGAGAGATACACTTTTTGAACAAATGAAAATGGCGATGAAGGCACGTGAAGCGGAACGGCTGTCGGTGCTGCGCTATTTATTGTCAGAAATTAAGAACGTGGAGATTGATGCAAAACATGAATTGGGGGACGAAGAGGTAATTCAACTTTTAAGGAAAGAGGTAAAACGAAGAAAAGAAGCAATTGAACAATACGTGACTGCCGGTAGAGATGATATTGTCACCAAGGAAAAACGAGAATTGACAGTGATTGAGTCATTTTTGCCAAAAATGATGGATCGGGAAGCAGTAGAAGCAGTTGTTGAGAGTGTGGTAGCAGAATTAGGTGGGGCTGATTTTGGTATGGTGATGAAAGCGGCAATGCAGAAGTTACAAGGTCAGGCAGACGGTAAGTTGGTAAGCGAGTTGGTTAGGTCGAAGATTCTTTAGATTGACGGTGAGGCAAAAAATTTGTTATGCTTGTTTTAGGTTATGGAAGACCTATCTCAAATATTTATCACTGATGGCTTACTTAAAAAGATCGTAGCGATCTTGCCAGTGTTTGGTCTTTTGGTATACCTCAACTGGTTAGGCCTTTAATTTTTTTCTTTTTCTTTGATGTTTTTTGGCGGTTACTTTTTGGCGTTAAAAAAGCGAAGTTACCTTCGCCTTTTTAATATTGTTTATTTAATTGAATTATTTACTTTGGCCAGACTTTTTCACCAGTTGTGGTGTCGTAGACTTCGATGGCTAAAGTGGGACAGCTTTGAGCTGAGAGGAGTAAGTTTTCATCGGTTTCTTGACTGATGGTGGGAAGAACTTGAGCAATTTGCTCGTCGTTTAGTTGGTATGACTTGGGGGAAACAGCGATACATGAAGCAGCACCAATACACTTATCTTTTAGAACAACGACTTTATATTTACCACTTCCTTTACCTTCAAATAATGAGGCTTTATCAGATGAAGGGGTTGCGGGAACTGTATCGGCTTGAGGGGAAGGAGTTGAAGGAGCCACTGGTTCTGGAACTGCGGCGGGTGGAGGAGTTACAGGCTCAACTGGTGGAGTTGGTGGAGTGAGGGGTTCGTCGACAACTGGAGGAGTTGGTGGAGTAAGAGGCTCGACCGGAACAACTGGCTCAGGAGCGGGTGGAGTTACGGGGGTATCGACAGAGGGAACTGGAGGAGTCATGGGTTCCATTGGTGGAGTTGGAGTAACTATTGGGTCAACTGATGAGGCTGGGGGCGTCACGGGTTCGGGAGCAACAGCTGGTTGAGGCATGGGTGAGGGGGGAGCTGGTGAGGTGACTGGCTCAACGGGAATAACTGGCTCGGGAGCAACAGGAGTTTCGGGTTCAACGGGAGCAACTGGCTCTGGGGCGGAAGAGGTCGCGGTTGGATCTGCGGCTGTATTGTCAGATGCATCGTTATTAGTATTGAAGATTGGTTTATTGAAATCCATAACAATTACTCCCTTTGTATTTATATTAGTTTACGAAAAATACGAGATTAAGTAAACCTTTTTTCAAGTGAAGCGCTCGTGATGAATGCAGTTTTCGGTAACCCCGTGATCTTTGAGTAACTTAATGACATCATCAATCATGTGTTGATTACCACAAATATAGAAGCCAGTTTTGCTAAAGTCTTGATTATGATTAACCAGACAATCGGTGACGTGACCTTTGCACATCGGCCAACCTTCGGGAGCTTGGGAGAGGACTAAATCAAAATGAAAATTGGGGAAATCGTTTTCCAACATACGGAAGTCATCTTCCCAAAATAAATCTTCGGGATAGCGCATGCCCCAGTGAAGAGTGATCGGTTTGGTGGTTTTTTGCTCGTAAAGCAAATGAAAAATCATGCTTCTGATAGCGCTGATACCCGAACCGGTGGCAACAAAACTATACTTTTCTTCTTCTGGATTATCAGCTAAGACAAATAAACCTGCGGGAGCAACAAAAGTAATATCATCACCGGGAGCCAATGATTGGAGATATCGGCTGCCATCTCCGTGAGGTGAGACATCGACTAAGAGATTGATTTGACCTTTATTAGCAGGAGTGGAGGGAATGGAATAGGCTTTTTTGGCGGGAAT
>QKAA01000015.1 GCA_003247275.1 bacterium
CAGCTTCCGCCTCTCATACCGCCGCGCTCGCTTCAAATTACACTCTTACCAAAGCTTTAGCCCAACAAGCTGGTTGTATTGTGGCCAATACTATTGAAGAGTGGCTTAATTTAGCCGCAGCTTTCACTGTCACTCCGCCCGCCAAACACAATGATCTCACTATCGTCACCAACGCTGGCGGCCCCGGTGTTCTTTCTACCGACGAAGCCTCAGCCCTCAACCTTGATATTTCTAATCTAAGCTCAGTAGTCAAACAAAAACTTCACACTGCCTTGCCTCAAGTTAGCACACATAATCCTCTTGATATCTTGGGCGACGCCTCACCCGAAGACTTCAAAGCCACCCTGACTATTCTTAAAAACGATAAACACAACGGCTCTTTACTCATCATCATCACCCCTCAAACCACCACCAAACCCAGACAAACAGCTGAAGCTATTGTTAGTTCCGGCATTCACAAAGTCAGACCTACCTATGTCGTCTTAATTGGCGGAGAAAAAATGAGTCAAGCTAAAAAAGTCCTCGATGATCATCAACTCCTCAATTTTGAATTTCCCACTCCCGCCCTTCACATCATTGCTGCCAAAAGCCGCTATGAACTAAACAGAGATTCTATTCCTCAATTCCCCGCCAGAAAACAAAATTACCTAAATAAAAACACCATTGCCAAAATCAGTAAACAAATCACTGACCCTATTGATCTCGCTACCGGCTTTTCTTTGCTCCAACAATATAAATTGAATCTGCCCAAAAGTGCCATCGTTGATACGCTTGAAGAAGTTCCCAAAGCAATCGATTTAGTTGGTAAACCCGCCGTTATTAAAACTGCCGGCCTCCGTATTGCTCATAAGGCCGCTGTTGGTGGAGTTGCTTTAAACGTTATGACTGCTTCTCAAGCTCGAATGGTTTTTAGAAAACTCCAAACCCTTCATCCTTCTGTTTTATTTCAACAAACTATTCACGGCGAACTTGAACTTATTATTGGCACCAAAGTTGACAGTCAATTTGGACCATTTATTACTGTTGGTCTTGGAGGTGGTCTTACTAACACTATCGCTGATCGCGCCTATGCTTTTGTTCCAGCCACCAAAACCACCCTTATCAATATGTTCAAAGAAACCAAAGCATATCAAGCCATTATCAAGAAAAAATTACCTGTTGAACCCGTTATTGATCTCATCGAAAAGGTCAGTTCCATGTTAGTTGATTTTCCCCAAATCGCCGAACTTGAAATAAATCCCGCAATTCTCACCAAGAAAAAAATCTATATCGCCGATATTAAAATCGTCCCCAATGATACTCACTCTGAAAAACACTAGTTTCCAACACCATGAAAGTTGTCTACAATAGAAAACATGCCAAAAACTGCCTTTAACTGGAAAATTGCTGGACCTGCCGGAGAAGGCATCAAATCCACCGGAATCATTTTTTCTAAAAGCTGCTTACGTCACGGTCTTCACACCTTTGATTACACTGAATATCCCTCCCTCATTCGTGGTGGCCACAACACCTATCAAGTCCATGCAGGCATGGAAAAGATTCATTCCCAAGTTAAATTCTTAGACATCTTAGTCGCTCTCAACGAAAACGCCGTCAAATTCCATCAAGATGAATTGAACAACGATTCTATTCTTATCTATGATTCCGCCGACAGTAAAACTGACATTTCTCAATATAACTTGAGTTGCACTGTACACGATGCTCCTTTAGTTGAACTTGCCAAAGGCGTTGGTGCTGATCGCCTCATGTACAACAATGTTGCTCTAGGCGTCTCAGCCTTCATCAGTAATTTAGATATTCAATTATTCCATCAGGTTATCGACGACATGTTCTCCTCGAAAGGGGAGAAGGTGGTTACCTTAAACATTAACGCCGCTGATGCTGGCTACAATTGGGCCAAAGAAAACCTCAAACCCGCCACCACCTTTGCTGTCGACAAACAAACACCTAAAGACAGCATCACTCTTTCCGGCAACGAAGCCCTAGCTCTTGGTGCCATTGCCGGTGGCATGAAGGCTTATTTTGCCTACCCCATGACCCCCGCTTCCAGTATTCTTCATAGCTTAGCTGAATGGTCCGAAAAAGCTGATGTCTTTGTTAAACATGCCGAAGACGAAATTGGTGTCATCAACATGACTCTCGGAGCCAGTTTCGCAGGCGTCAGAAGTGCCTGTGGTACCTCCGGCGGTGGCTTTTGCTACATGACCGAAGCCGTCGGTTTTTCCGGTGTTGCTGAGCTCCCTATCGTTATTTTTGAAGTCATGCGACCCGGTCCTGCTTTAGGTATGCCTACCTGGACTGGTCAAGGTGATTTACAATTTGCTATTTGGGCCAGTCAAGACGAATTCCCTCGTATTGTTTTAGCACCAGGCGATGTCTTTGAAGCCTTTGATTTGACCCGTCAAGCCTTTGAATGGGCCGATCAATTCCAAATTCCCGTTATAGTTCTCTCCGACAAATATCTTTCCGAAAGTAACCAATCAACCCACTATCCCAACACCACTTTTGCACCCAAACCCGCCAGCCGAGAAGCTGCTCCTGCAACTGACGATTCCGGATTCTTCCCT
>QKAA01000025.1 GCA_003247275.1 bacterium
GGTCTTGCTAGTGATAGTTGGTGGATTTTTATGGAGACAAAAGTCAGTCTCGCAACAGCAAGCAATGGTAACGGTTAGTCCTGAATATCGAGATATTGTGGAGAGTTTGAATGTTTCTGGAAAAGTTGATGCAGAAGAAAAAGCTCGGATGACGTTTGCTGGAGCCAGCAAACTAATGTGGCTACCGATCAAAGAGGGTGATGTGGTGAAAAAATGGCAGGGCTTGGCACAAGTTGACGCCAGAACGCTGCAAAATCAATTGGAGATTGCTCAAAACGCGCATGGAACTACTTTTAGAACTTTTGAAAATACGCTGGATGGCGTAGATTACTATTCTGACGCAGGACTGACTGAAGAGGAGCGCCGCACAGCTGAAACCGCACAACTTTCAATTAGAAGCTCTGCTTTGGCGGTAGAATCAGCTGATATTGCAGTTAAGCTTGCGTTTATGTCGAGTCCAATCAATGGAATTGTGACGCGGATTGATCAAAAGAATGTGGGAGCGGTGATGCTGCCGACTGACGTGATTGAGATCGTTAACCCAGAAAGTGTCTTTTTTAGCGCTGTGGTTGATGAAGAAGATGTAGTAAATATTTCTGCTTCCCAATCAGCTGTGGTGAAACTGGATGCATTTGAAGATCAGACATTTGAATCGAAAGTTATGCGAATTGCTTTTACCCCTTCCGTGTCTGAGAGCGGTGGAACTGGCTATCAAATTTGGCTATCTCTACCAGTAGATAATTCTGGAATGTCATACAAGATGGGAATGAATGGTGAAGCAGATATTGTGCTTAATCAAAAACAACATGTTTTGTCCGTGCCGGTGGATGCTCTGATTGAGCGAGATGGTATCACTTATGTTGATGTTGATCGCAATGGGACAGTTGAACGAGTTGAAATTACAACTGGCATTTTTGATAGTGATTACATTGAGGTAGTTACTGGCTTAACCCCCAATGATGTGGTGGTCATGCCGACAACTAATTAGAACGTCATGAGCGCTCCTCTTCTTGAACTGAATGATGTGAGTAAGATTTATAGTATTGGAGATGAAACTCTTTATGCTTTGTGCCATGTGAGCATGAAAATTTTTGAGGGAGAGTTTGTAGCAATTGTGGGACCATCTGGCTCAGGCAAGTCAACATTTTTACATGTAGCGTCACTTTTGGATAAACCTACTGAGGGAATTATTAAAATTAAGGGTAAAGAAGTAACTGAATATTCTGAGGCTGAAACAGCTCGGTTAAGAAATCGGGAAATCGGATTTGTGTTCCAACAGTTTAATTTGTTACCAAAAACCAGTGCATTAGAGAATGTTTTACTACCATTAATATATACAGGAACTTCTGAGCACGAACGAATTCGTCGATCAAAAGAAAAATTAGAAGAAGTGGGTTTAGGCGATCGATTGAAAAATACCCCAGCACAATTATCTGGTGGTCAACAACAGCGAGTGGCTATCGCCCGAGCACTTGTGACTGAGCCAGCGATTATTTTTGCGGATGAACCAACGGGAAATTTAGATAGCAAGTCTGGCCAAGAGATCGTCAAAATGATTATCCGATTAAACAACTCTGGCAAAACCGTAGTGTTGGTAACTCATGACAATTCTTTGGCTCAAATTGCAAAGCGAGTGGTTAAAGTGGCGGACGGGAAAATCGTGAGTGATGAATTAACCAAATGGGGTAAGGCTGACTCAAAGATCTATAAACAATGGCCAGCATGGCAGACTAAACAATCAAAACATACAGATGGCGATTGTGATTACGCCGTTCTACGGGAGGACGATTAAGATGCCATTTTCGACGTTATTACTGATGGCATTGCGATCGTTGTGGCGAAACAAGTCTCGCTCAATTTTGACAATGCTGGGCGTCATTATTGGTGTAGGGTCAGTTATTTTGCTGGTAGCTATCGGTAATGGGTTAAAACAATATGTGACGGATCAATTTGAACAGTTCGGAGCCAATAGCATCTATGTTGCACCGGGAGAATTATTTGGCGACAGTGGTGGCGGCTTTAGCAGCAATGATCAAGTGACGGCATTACTTTCGAATACTCTTCGTTATGAGGACGTTTTAGAGATCAGACGCATGAGGGAATACATCAGTGATGCTTCTGGCATGGCAATGAATTCGGCTGAAGTGACATATAAGAAAGCAAGCGAAAAACCAACTATTCTTGGGGTTAATGCTTCTTATAGTGTTATTTCAAATACAAAAACTGACGTGGGTAATTTTTTTACAGAAATCGATGAAGAGAAGAAATCACAAGTGGCTGTACTAGGGTATAACATTGCTCAGGATTTATTTGGATCAGTTGATCCGATTGGTAAAACAATTTTAATTAAAAATCGACCTTTTAAGGTGGTGGGAGTTGCTGAAGAAAAGGGTGGAGGTTTTGGAGGTCCATCTTTCGATGATTACATTTATATGCCAATTACTAGCAGTTTTCAGTTGTTTGATTCGAAGATTGTGGTTCGCATTGTGGCTGCTGCGAAAGGAGACGATACTCAGTCGGCGATTACGGCAATTGAGGAATATTTTTTGAAGCGGTTAAAAGAAGATGAATTTTCAGTATTTAAGCAAGATGAAATTTTGAAAGTAATTGATCAAATTTTGGGAGCATTAACAGCGGGCTTGGGCGGTATTGCGGCTATCTCATTGGTGGTCGGAGGAATCGGTATTATGAATATTATGTTGGTGTCAGTGACTGAACGGACTAGAGAAATTGGGTTGCGAAAAGCGTTGGGAGCTACTCCTACGGTCATATTAACTCAATTTTTAATTGAATCAGTAGTGTTATCAGTTTCTGGAGGACTGATAGGAGTTGGATTTGCCTATTTAATCGCGATCGTATTAGATCAATTTCTTCCTACTGCAGTAACTCTTGGAGCAGTAATGCTGGCGTTTGGGGTATCAGCAGCTGTGGGTATTATTTTTGGTGTCTATCCGGCTCGAAAAGCAAGTCAACTCTCCCCCATCGAAGCTTTGCGTTATGAGTAAGAATTGGTTAGTTATTTAATTTAGAGCATCGCTGCTTTCCTGTGACTGGTAGAATGAAGATATGGTAGAAGTTATCCAACGTTTGTTGCAGCTATTAGTGTTGGTTGGACTGATGGTGATTATTGCTAAACCAGCTATTTTGCCTGCTCCGGCGAGTTCTGTGGCGCAAGCAGTCCATGTTTGGGTGGTTGGCCCAGAAGACACATGGAAAAGTTTTCAAACAACTTGGCAGGATCGTCTTTATTTGGTGGGAAAAATTTTTCCAACGTTGAAAAAAGTAGCCACCACTATTCCTGATGATCCACCGGAAATTACGGCCGATGGGGTGCTTGACCTGTTTAACCACCTGATCGTGAATCAACCCTTAAATAAGTGGAGTGAAATTAAGCAAGATTTAACGTTGGCTCCTTTAGAGGCGTCGCCAGCAGCCGAGGTCGAGGTTGCAGAATGAAGTTGTCAGACAAGATTGTATTTTCGGGGAAAAAGATCCGGGTGCATGAGTGCCAAATGAAGTTTGGGGATGATGAACCAACTTACGAATTAATTACCTTTGATACTACGACTGGGGTGTCCATCTTGCCCCTGACTGATACTGGAGTGGTGTTAATCAAACATTACCAGTTAGGCATTGATGGAGAGATGTGGACATTGCCAACTGGTGGATTAGAGGATGATGAGGATCCGATGAATCGAGCTCAGCTTGAGTTGCGGGAAGAAAGTGGTTTTGGGGCAAAAACTATGAAGTTGCTGTGCCGTCCTCATATGTTACCTGGATACGTTGGATCGATACCGGGATATATCTTCGTCGCATCTGAGCTGTATCCTGATCCCCTAGAGGGAGATGAAACGTTTGAAATTGAGGTGAAAGAGTTTTCTTGGGATGAAGTGATGAAAATGGTGGCTAGCGGGGAAATTTATGATGGACGAACTATCATAGCGCTTCTGTATTACCGCCAGTATAATGAGCAACATGAATGAATTAATTGAACAATTCAAAGCAATCGCAGCTTCAATTTTTAAGCTAAAACAAAGCTTGAGGATTGATGAAAAAAAACCTCAACTGTCAGCATTGCAAGCACAATCGACTGATCCCGATTTTTGGCAAGATGAGGCTCGAGCAAAGTTGATTTTAAAAGAAATTTCTTCTTTAGAAAATACGATCACATCGATCGAAACTGCTGAATCTCGAACGCAAGAATGGATCGACCTGTGCCAACTTTCACAAGAAGAGGGCGAAGTGGATGAGGAGTTTATAGAGGCGGCCAACACAAACTTAAGATCAATTTCAACTCAAGTTAAGAATCTAGAAGTGGAAATTTATTTGTCTGACCCATTGGATCAGCATAATGCGATTGTGTCAATTCATGCTGGCCAAGGAGGGACTGAAGCCTGTGATTGGGCAGAAATGTTACTTCGGATGTATATGCGCTATTTTGAGAGAAAAGAATGGAAGAGTGAACTGATTGAAGAAACTAGGGGCGAAGAAGCGGGTATTAAATCAGCCACGCTTTTGGTCTATGGCAAACTGTCTTACGGATTATTAAAACGAGAGGCGGGCACCCATCGCTTGGTACGACAATCTCCGTTTAATGCGGATAAATTACGTCAAACTTCATTTGCTTTGGTGGAGGTATTGCCAGAAATTGATGAAACAAATCAGGTGGAAGTCCGAGATGAAGATTTGGAATGGTCGTTTTTCCGAGCAGGTGGTCATGGGGGGCAAAATGTAAATAAAGTAAATACGGCGGTGAGACTAAAACATATCCCTTCGGGGATTGTAGTGGAAGCTCGAACTGAGCGCTATCAAGAACAAAATCGTAAGTTTGCCTTGTCTTTGTTATCGGCAAAATTATGGAAGATAGAAGAAGAAAAGCGGAAACAAACAATTGAGGGTTTGAAGGGGACGAAAATGGCCAGTTGGGGAACCCAAATTAGAAACTATGTGCTTCACCCCTATCAGTTAGTTAAAGATGTGCGAACGGAAGTTGAGACAGCAGATACGGCCGGAGTTCTTGATGGCGATATTGATGAATTCATTGCGGAAGAAGTAAGGCTTAATTAGTTGGCTTTTTTTCTAGTATTACCTATGTCAGCTGTGGTATAGTGGGCTGTATCTATAACCTTCTTTTTAAGAGGAGTTGTTATGCCGATTGATGATCAAACTCAAACCGTTAATCAAGAACAAGTTGAACCCGTGGTGGCACAACCCACGCAGACTTATCAAGTACCAAATCAAGTAGAAAGCTCGCGTATGAAATTACCTGTTGTTATTATTGTTTTTGTCCTGCTTATTGGAGCGGGGGTAGGCACTGGTTTTGGAGCAAGTCGCTTGATAAAAGCTGGGCCCTCAGCCACACCAGCATTGGGAGCTCCTGGAACGGTTAGTTCTGATCAAGTTCAAGTGGGGGAAACATATGGAAGCGATGATACGGCTCGATTTAAAGATGTGTCTGAAGGAGTGTTACAAAAGGGAGGCATTGATGGGGAAGGAACTCATCATTTAATCCGTCCAGGTGGAGATTCACAAACAGTTTACTTAACCTCATCAGTGGTTGATCTTGATCCCTTTGTGGGAGACAAGGTTGAATTGCATGGAGAAACTTTTTCGGCACAAAAGGCATCTTGGTTTATGGATGTTGGAAGCGTGAAAGTGCTTGAACTCAATGTTGCCACCGTGGAGACATCCACTGACGAAATGACCGCTGAATAAAGGAGTCATTAAGCTGCCTATGATACATTTTAATTCCGTCAGCATGATTTACGGAGATCGCACTGTTTTGGATGCGATGGATTTTTTTATTGAGCCGGGTGAATTCGTGTTTTTGGTTGGACCTTCGGGTGCGGGTAAATCAACTATTTCTAAACTGTTAATTCGAGAGGTTGTTCCAACTCAGGGAGAGATTTCTGTGGGTGAGTATGAATTTGCTAAATTACGACGCAAGGATATCCCCTATCTTCGCCGCCAAATTGGAATGGTGTTTCAAGATAATAAGTTATTGCCTGATCGAACGGTGGCGGAAAATATTGCTTTGCCTTTAGAAATTTTAAGCAAGAAACAAGAATCCATCAGCAAGATTATTGAGGAATTACTCAAAGCAACAGGTTTGGAAGGCAAAGATAACTTTTTCCCTCGACAATTATCCGGGGGGGAGTTACAACGAGTAGGCATTGCTCGAGCCTTGGCCATGGATCCAGCTATACTGTTTGCTGATGAACCGACCGGAAATTTGGATGAGAAAACGGCAGCCCAGATTGTAGATTTGCTAACCCGAATTAATGCTCAAGGGACGACGGTGATTATGGCTACCCATGATATGGCTATGGTGAAGAAATTAAAGAAGAGAATCATTGAAATTGGTGAAGGTAGATTAATCCATGATTCGGATCCAAAAAAGAAATCTGAGGTGAAGGAGACAGCGAAGCCTGAAGAGGATAAGGACAAGGAAGAAGCAGTCGCTGAGCCAGAAAAACCTGAAGAGCAGACTGATCAAAAGGAGCACAAAGAATCATGAACATAGTACTGTCAAATAGCTTCAAGAATATGCGTCGGGCGCCATTCCAAGCTTTGGGATCAATTTTTGTGTTGATTTTGACTTTTACCGCCGCTCAAGCCTTTGTCCTGTTGTCACTGGCTAGTCAGGTACTGCTTCACTACTTTGAAACACGTCCTCAGGTAACGGCGTTCTTCACTGACCAAGTCGAGGAGCAACAAATCTTGGTGATTAAGGAACAAATTGAGGCTTTGCCTTATGTCTCGCAAACAACCTATGTGTCTAAAGCTGAGGCTTTAGCACTTTATCGGCAACAAAATCAGGATGATCCACTGTTGTTAGAAATGGTGACGGCAGATATTTTGCCGGCATCACTGGAAGTATCAGCGGTGAGTGTTAATGATTTGCAAACTATTTCTGACTATTTAGGGACTGTTTCTGGAGTGGAAGAAGTGGTTTATCAGAAGGATGTAATTGAGGCGTTACAAAAATGGACGCGAGGGATTAGAACTGGCGGTTTGGCTTTAGTGGGCTTTTTGGTGATGACCTCGCTCTTAATTACAACTATTTTAATTTCGATGAAGGTGGCTCAAAAACGTCAAGAGATTCGAATTGTACGGTTATTGGGAGCAACCCCGTGGTTTGTTCGAGGCCCCTTCTTAGTTGAGGGAGCCATCTATGGCTTAGTGAGCGCGTTTATTTCTTGGGGAATTTTATATACCGGTTTACTGTATGCGACCCCCATACTTGTTGGTTTTTTGGGTGAGATTCCTCTCTTACCAGTATCCCCCATCGCTATGCTGTGGCTCTTGGGCGGAAGTTCGCTTGCTGGAGCTACGATGGGAATTGTGAGCGGAAGTTTATCGACTTCTCGTTACTTAGGGTAAGTGATGAAGCGATTATTTTTTCTTTTGATTGTTGGGGCACTTGTTGGATTTTCTTTGATTTTTAGCGTCTATCGAGGAGTGATTGCACAAGACCTTAATTCTTTGGATACCAAGAAACAAGAAATTGCTGAATTAGAGGCAAAACTTGAAGAAATTCAAGGTCAAAAACAAACGTTATCTCAAACAATTAATTACATTAACACCAAGATTCAGTTGGCTCAAAAAGAGATTGAAAATACTGAGGGAGAAATCAGTGTTTTAGAAGAAGAGGTTCAGGCTCTGTCAGGAAAGATTGAGGTTTTGGATACCAATTTAGAAACGATTTCTCAACTGTTGATTAATCGAGTGACGACTTCATATAAAAAAACAGTATCAACTCAACCGATGTATTTGCTGCTCACTTCAGATGGATTGAGTGAATTTTTGATGCGATATAAGTATTTGAAGGTCGGACAAAAGCATGATCGAGAAGTGATGTATGAGTTGGAACAGGCTCGGATTAATTTCAATGAACAAAAAGAAACCAAAGAACTAAAGCAGGAAGAGCTAGAGAGAGCCAAGCAAAAGCTGGTAATTCAAAAAAGTGGTTTGGCTCAACAGCAACAGGAAAAGCAGGCCGCGCTGCAAGTAACTCGGAATGATGAAAAGAAATATCAAGATGAATTACAACGAGCTTTAGCTGAGTTAGAAGCTATCCAGTCGATTATTGCTGGCAACGGCGACGAAACTGAAGTGGGAAAAGTGGATGAGGGCTCAAAAATTGCGAGTGTGATTGCGGGAGCTTCAGCTTGTTCAAGTGGAGCTCATTTGCATTTTGAAGTTGTTAATGGAGGGGCACACACAAATCCGGCTGGATATTTGTCTTCAAAAGATGTGATTTGGGACAACTCACCTGATGGCCCATTTGGTTTTTCTGGATCATGGCGATGGCCAGTTAATGATCCTGTCAGAATTACTCAAGGATACGGAATGACTTTCTATGCGGGCACGTTGCGTTACTACGGAGGCAGCCCTCATACCGGAATTGACATGATTAATAATGATAAGAATTATGATGTGTTAGCGGTTAAATCTGGAACTTTGTATCGAGGGGCAATTGCTTGCGGCGGAGGAACATTGCGATACGTCCACGTTGATCATGGTGACGGTATTGACACCTATTATCTTCACATAAACTACTGATATTTGATATGCTGAACGGGTGAAGTGGTTATTAGTTCGACTCGGTTGTTTGTTGTGTTTGTATGGTTTATTCCCTTCTGCTGTTTATGGAACTTCGCTGACATTATCCGATGTCCCAAGCGAACAATCAGCTGAAGAGTTATTTGCGGTCACGGTTCGGTTTGAAACTTCCGTTAAGTTAGCATCGTATTATTTGGCTGGAGTTTTTTATAAAACGAAGGGCAGTAATTTGTTTGGTTTGACCCAAGTGGAAGTGATAGATGGTGAAAGTGTAACTACGAGCCTGATTCCTCAGTCAGCCAGTCCGAGTAGTTTTTATAAAATTACGACAGATTCTGATGGTGTTTGGGAAGGACCAGTAACTATTCAGGCCGATATTACCGATGAAGGCTTTGATGGGCAAGGAGATTATTATGTGCGAATTGATCGGTTCACCGGCACAAGTACTTCGGTTGCTGAGTCAAGCAATGTGGAAGTAATTAAACTACTTTACACTCCGCCAGCTACCCCTACTCCAACTCCAAATCCAACACCAACGCCAACGCCTGAACCTACTCCCACACCTACCCCAACTCCAACACCCTCAACTAATTCGAGCACATCAACCCCTATCCCAACTTCGTCAACTCCTCCTTATTATCCAAAAGATGCGTCAATTGGCGAGGTATTAGGCATTATTACGATTGATTCTTCGGACTCTGCAGAAATGGCGACTAAGGCTTCACTCATAGATGAAGAGTTGGTCAAGGCGGCGTCATTTTCAGCTTCAGCAAGACAAAATCGTGTTTCACCGTTATTAATTTTTTTGGGCAGCGTGGTCATTTCGGCCGGGATATTGTTATTTTCGATTACCTTTTTCTGATAAGGTTTTATACAATAGGTTGATGAAAATTTTTTTGATTAGATTTGCTCCTCCGCTGTTGATGATGGGAATTATTTATTATGTGTCTTCACTATCTGTTTTGCCTGGTTCTACTGTTGTTTGGTGGGATTTTATCTTAAAAAAGTCAGCTCATATGACAGAATATGCACTCCTGTTCTTTTAGTAGCAAAGAGCCTTAAATTGGAACAAAGAGGACGATAAAAAATCATATTGGTTGGCGTTTTTAATCGTGTTTTTATATGCTGTTTCTGACGAATTTCACCAATCATTCACTCC
>QKAA01000068.1 GCA_003247275.1 bacterium
TAAAACTAATCTTTCCGACCCAGAATTAGCCAAATTGTATCAAGGAGCCAAAGCGCTCCTCTTCCCACAGGAAGAAGATTTTGCTATTGTAGCGGTCGAGGCTCAAGCCGCTGGCATTCCAGTCATTGCCTATCAAGGTGGGGCTGCACCAGAAATAGTTATACCAAATCAAACCGGTCTTTTGATCAAACACCAAACCACAAAAGATCTGGTAGAAGCAATTCAACTTTTGAAAAGTATGACTTGGTATGATAAAAAAATAAAGGAGCACGCTAATCAATTTGATCAGCGTGTATTTGAAGAAAAATTTAGGAAATACGTGGAGACAGCATGGAAACAACACCAAAACGCATGCGCGCAGTAATTTTCGCTGGAGGGGTCGGCACCAGAATGTGGCCGATGTCCAGAAAGCAAAGCCCCAAGCAATTTGAGCCCATTATTGAAGGTAAGTCGACGCTTCAACTCGCGGTTGAGCGTTTGCGCCCCGAATTTGATTGGAACGATATTTACATTTCTTCAGGCGAAGTTTACCGAGATCTCATCAAAAAACAACTTCCCAATATTCCCGAAAACAATATTGTTGGTGAGCCAGTCATGCGTGACGTTGCTCCTGCTGTCGGTATGTTAATGACTTTACTTTCCTTAAATGATCCCGATACTCCCACCGCTATTCTCTGGAGTGATCACTTGGTTCGAGACGTCGACATGTTCAAAAAAGCCCTCTTCACCGGCGCTAAAGTCCTTGAAGAAAATCCCAATCGGTATATCTTTATTGGTCAAAAACCACGATTTGCCAATCAGAATTTAGGCTGGATTGAATACGGTAAAGACCTAGATACCATCGATGGTTTACCAGTTAGGCAATTCGTATCCTGGCACTATCGACCCGATCAGGAGACAGCCAATAAGTACTTTGCTAGTGAAAACCATGCCTGGAATCCCGGTTATTTCGTCTTAACTCCCAAATTTGCCCTCTCCCAATTTGAGCAGCATGCTCCCAATCTCTATCAACAACTCATGGAAATGAAAGCTCATTTAGGTAAAGACGATCAACAACAGGTCATCAATCAAATTTATCCCACCATGGAAAAGATTTCCTTTGATGACGCCGTGGTGACCAAAACTGAGCCAGATAAAGCTGTGGTTATTTCCGTCGAACTGGGCTGGGCAGATATTGGCACCTGGGAAGCGCTCAAAGAAGCTATTTTGCCTGATCCAGAGAAAAATCTTGAACAAGGTTTAGTCAAAACGTATGACTCCAAAAACAATATTCTCTATAGTCAAACAGACCAAATGATCGCCGCCGTCGGCGTCAAAGATATGGTTGTGGTCGTGACCAATGATGTGGTTATGGTCGCCCCTCAAGATCACATTCCTAACATTAAAAAACTGCTGGCAACGTTTGAAGGCAAACCGGAAGAACGCTATACTTAAAACCGAAAGAAACGTATGAACCAACCTGCTTACGCCTTTATTAAACGTCTGATGGACATTACTGCCTCAGTCATCCTCATTATTCTCTTTTTACCGTTCTGGATTATTATTCCCATCTTAATTAGGCTTGATAGTCCCGGACCAGTCTTTTTTCGCCATAAACGCATTGGTAAAAATGGTGAAGAATTTGACATGTATAAATTCCGTTCCATGATTGATGGGGCTCATGATTATCTGCACAAGCAAAATCCTGAGCTCTTAAAACAATTCAAAAAAGGGGATTGGAAGTTAGAAAAAGACCCACGTATCACCAAATTAGGTCGAGTTTTGCGCTCGCTTACCATTGATGAATTCCCCCAATTAGTTAATGTTCTCAAAGGTCAAATGAGCTTGATTGGTCCTCGAGCCTACATGAAGCAAGAGATTGATGAACAAGTCAAAAAATACCCTGAAACCAAGCCTTTTATCAAACAAATTCTTTCCATCAAACCCGGCATTACTGGCCCCTGGCAAACATCAGGCCGAAACGAAATTCCCTTCACCAAGCGCGCTGAACTTGATGCGGAATATGCCCGACAAAAAAGTATTTTTAAAGACATCATGATCATTCTCAAAACGCCCAAAGCTATGTTGAGTAAGTGGTAATCTGTTAAGATATAGTGTGACCATAAAAATATCCTGCAACAATATTATTGCTAAATGTAAAGGATTGAGTATGAAACTTGCCTTTTGGAAAAAGAGTGAGACTGATATATCAGTAAAAAAACCACTATCAAAAAAGAAAAAAATTATCCTTATTTCAGTTGGCGTCGTTGTTTTGTATTTCCTAAGTCTAGGAATTGTTGGCGCATTTACCGCCAAAGCCATCAAAGCTCAGGCAGATCAGGCAGTCGCCCACGCTCAGGCTGCATATGCTGGTCTTAAAGGTCAAGATTTAACTATCGCGACTAGTGAGATTGCTAGCGCCCAAATTAGTTTGAACGAAGCTAAACAAATCTACGATAAAGCCCTCTTTATCAAATATTCCCCAGTCTATTGGTATTATCAAGACGGAAGCCATGTGTTTGCTGCGGCTAACGAAGGTATTGAAGCTGCTAAGGTAGTTTTAGCTGCTATC
>QKAA01000024.1 GCA_003247275.1 bacterium
TCACGAGTAACTCCTCCAGGAAATTTCCAAATTAGCGTCAGTACTAAACAGGGTCGCGAAACTGTAGAATCTCGCCTCAATCCATTTACTAACACCACAACAGCTATAGCCCCGACAGAAACAACAATTGCATCTAGCTCTACAACTGTTGAGTAGTAGTGGTAGCCTAAACCAATAACTTTCCTAAGTCATAAAAACTTTCTTGCTTGTGACCACCTAAAAAACGATGATACGATTAACTATGCATCAACAAAAAACGTGCCGTTTCTAAAACAACGGAGTTTTTTGTCGAGCGTGTACAACTGCCATGCTTAAAAAAAGAATACCAACCATCATCGGGCTAATTCTCTTAATTATTGGGGCAGTTAGTGGTGTCATTTTTATTAACCAGGGGACTGATTTCCTTCCTCGAGCCGCTCCAGAATATGTCCCTCAAAAAATAAAGATTACCAATATTACCGATACCAGCTTTGTAGTTTCTTGGGTAACCAAAGAACCAACCATTGGCTTTTTACGCTATTCTGATTCAGTCTTAAATTTATCTGAAACCGCTACCGACGATCGAGATCAATTAGCTGGATCAAGCAGCGATTATCGCACTCACTACATTACCCTCCAGAATTTAACACCAGGAGCAAAGTATTATTTCAAGTTGGGTAGCCAAAAAAATCAACTCTACGATGATAATGGCGATCCTTTTGAAATTGCTCTTCCTCAGTCGCTACCCAACAACAAAGAAACCGATACTGCCTTTGGTAGTGTGGTTACTGCTGTAGATACCCCAGCAGAAGGAGCTATCATTTACATTTCCCTTCCCAATGCCACTCCGCTTTCTGCGCTGGTTAAACAGAACGGTAGCTGGGCTGTCAACTTAGCCATGGCTCGCTCAAGTGACCTCACTCAAGCCATTAGCTATGATCCCACCACCACCAGGATTGATCTTCTCGTCCAAACTGATGATAGTGATCCAACCACAGCTGTCACCACCACGGCCAATGATCAGCCCGTTCCCACCATTACTATTGGTCAAACCAATAATTTCGTTAACTCGTCATCCCAATCAACTTCCACCAACCCATCGCCGTCGCCATCATCAACCAACGAGCAAAATCAAGATAATCCAACCCAAGCCAGTAAATTTTCTCTCAAACCAATTCTCGTCACTGATGATACAACGCTTGCCATTACCTCTCTACCCAATGACGGCATTATTAGTTCTTCCCAACCAGAATTTTCCGGTACTGCTCCAGCCAATACCAAAATTACCATCAATGTTCATTCACCTTCTGCCCAAACCACCCAAATTCTCACCGATCAAACTGGTTCCTGGAGTTGGCTTGTCGAAACCCCCCTTGAAGCAGGGGATCACACTATCACCATTTCATATGTTGATAGTTCTGGAAATGTTCATAGTGTTGAACAATACTTCGTTATTGACTCAACTCAATTGCAGCAAGTTGATTTGTCTTATACGGCCACACCAGCCGCGGCTACCCCAACTCCCACCCCCAAAGCTACCCCAACTCCCACCCCGACTACAATGGCTGTAGCTACCCCGACTCCAACTCCTAAACCGACTCCCACTCCCACCCCAACGAGTACCGCCACCAGCGCTGCCATCTTGGTAGCTGGAAATGTTGAGCCTAGTCTGGTTATGGTCCTGTTAGGTCTTCTCTTTGTTGGATTTGGTGCCTACGTCGTTGCTCCCGCCAAAAAATAACCCATCAAATAGTCATTAACGCCAAGTCGGTAAAAAGAATCGTAATTTTATCGCCTCTTTAGTAAGTGGTATTCCAATAATAATCGGCAACAAAAATAGTGCCATTACCGTTATCGAGAGCACTGTCAATCCCGCCAAACTTTTCCCAACAGTTCCTTCATTCCACCAACGTCGTATGAAAACAGCCAATCCCAGCGATAAAAACGGAATCGCTGGTGTGTAGTGATAAAAAAACATAATCCTTGGCGAAAATAACCATGGTGCCCAACAGGCAAAATAAGCCACCGGTAATACTAATGCGGGTAAAATTGTTTGTTTTTTAAACAGGATTTTTTTCTTTTTCCATCCCATCAACACTAAAGAAACCACCAAACCCATCTGCGCCAATAACCCAAACCATAGCAATAGAGGATTTGCTAAATCATAAATAAGTGACTGCTGACCACCTTCAAGATAATCAACAAAATACCATACTGGCCGAATCATCAGTGGCCATTCCCATGCTTTTGACTGAAACGGATGAGTTGCCTCCAAATGCGTTTGGTACCACCAAATTTGATCATGTAATTCCTTAAATTGTCCCAGTGTATGACCTTGAAGCCAAAATTGACTATAACTCAAGATGTAAATTGTCAGCGGGAGCACAATAAAAGTCACCAGAAGCCTTGGCAATCCCCGCCACCATTTTTTACCTAAAACTATCAAGTGTTGCAATTCCCACAGGCCAATCATTAATCCTACAAACACTCCACTCCACTTTGTTGAAATTGATAACCCCATTAAAATTCCACTCAACCACAACCATTGTCTCCATAAACGAGACAAATACACTTGTTGACGCGCCTTAACGTAAGCAATAACAGCAGCCACCATAAAAAAAGTCACATAAATATCATTCATGCCAATTCTTGATTGAGCGATCAACAATCCATCAAGCGCACAAAACCATGCTGCAATCAGACCTACATTTTTATCCTTAGTTAATGTCGCTCCCAACAGATAAGTTAGCCAACAAACGCCTACTCCAAACAATACTCCAGGAAATCTCCATGACCAGGCAGATTCCCCAAACAAAACGATTCCACCAGCCATAAATAATTTTGCTATCGGCGGGTGTAGCCATTCATAAGCCGTTCCTGGTTCGGGTGCTTTATGCCACCATTCATATCCAGCAGGATCATTTTTCGCATAAGCTTTCGCCGTCACTGCGTGATACACCTCATCAAAATAATACGTATCCGGAACGTCCAATCGATAAAGTCGAATGCTAAATGCTATCAGGAGAATAGCAGCCAATAAATAAATTTTTTTCATCTTAAATATCAAGTATAAATGATCACATGTACAATAAAAAAGGTATGAACAAACGCCTCAAGACTAAATCGGTTCCCAAACTCTTTTATTTCTATTTTGTCAGCTGGTTTAGCTATTTTGCCTATATATGGTCTCATGCCATTCAGATTAAACCTGATGGCTGGTATGCTGCCTATTTACCTCATTGGGCTGACGGTGCCGCCCACCTCTCTTATATGGCCAGTACCGGATATCGTACCCAATTTCCTCAGTTCCACCCGCTCTTTATTAACCATCCCTTCTCATATTCCTACGCTGCCGACTACCTAAGCGGCACCCTATTGCGTTTTGGTATCAGCTTACCCATTGCCTACAACATCACCGGTATTATTTTTTCAGCTTTTCTTTTGCTTGCCCTCTGGAAATTAGTCAAACTAGTAACTCAGTCAAACAAACTTACCTTTATTTCCCTCAATCTTTTTTTGTTCAGTGGTGGTTTTGGTTGGATTCACTTTTTAAGTCCAGGATCATATCAACAAGCTAATCAAAAAGCTGTCGGATTTTTTGCCACTCTGACTCAAATTCCCAATACCGATATTGTCTGGCTCAATCCTATTGTTGGCGAACTGATTCCACAACGCGCCATTGTTTTAGGTATGACCATCGGCGGATTTCTTCTTTATTATTTTATTCGCCACTTTATTGATAAAAAATCCACCTCAAACTGTAAATTATTCCTCGCCGGAACTCTTTTCGGATTAATGCCCATCGTTCATCCTCACACCGCCTTAGTTTTAGCCGCCGCATTTATTATTTTTGGTCTCTGGTCCATCAAACAGTCAAAAAATCGTTCTCGCACCATAGTTGAGTTGTTAGCCTGGGCAGTTCCCGCCATCAGTCTTGGTTTAATCCTAAGCCAACACATTCTCCCCACCTCAGTCTCGCAAACCTTTTTTAAATTTCATCCTGGATGGTTAGTCAGTAATACCGCTACTAACTGGTTTCGTTTTTGGTTTGATAACTGGGGCCTCCTGTTACCGCTCGCCCTAATCGGCACATACATCGTTTCCAACAGGCTCAAACTAATTTTGTTGCCTTTTTGGTTGTGGTTTACCGCTGCCAATCTTTTTTTATTTCAACCCTACGATTGGGACAACGCCAAAATTCTCACTTGGGTAAATTTATTTTTTACTATTCCAACAGTCTTTTTGCTCAAAAAAATTTGGGCAAAACCGAAAATTTATTCCAAAGCGATAGTCATAATTCTCATGGTTTCTCTCATGTTTTCTGGTGCTTTTGATGCCGTTCATCTGCTTGATACCCAATCAAAAAAAATCCGCTTACTAAGCACCGAAGAAATCGTTGCCGCCAATTTTATTCGTAAGAGAACCCTTGATGACGCTGTTATTCTTACTTCAACCACTCATAGAAACTGGGTATCCGTCGCCACTGGTAGGCAAATTCTTTGCGGCTATCTTGGTTGGATGTGGACCTATGGCATCGAAGCTTCAGGTCGGCAATCAGATATTGCTGCCATTTACAAAGCTACTCCCCAAGCTCCGCGACTAATTGAATCTTATGGAATTGATTACATCGTTATCGGGCCAGAAGAACGCAATGAATTCAAAGTCAACCAAGCGTTTTTTGATGCCAATTATCCACTCTTTTACCAGAGTCAAACCATCAAAGTGTATCAAGTTAACTAAGATACCTTTGAGACCAAAGCTGTCCAAGAGTCAACTTCTAAACTTGCTCCACCCACCAAAGCTCCCGATATATTGCTGCAAGCAGTAAATGAAGCAATATTCTCGGCAGTTACCGAGCCCCCATATAAAACTGGCACATCGGCTGCTGCCAACTGAATGATTTTTTGAGCCATAGCGTCAGCTTCCTCAGGGGAATCCGGTTTACCGCTGCCAATTGCCGATAGTGGTTCATACGCAATAATCATTCGTTCAAACTCATTTTTTTCAAAATAAGCTAATTGCGATTCTAAATATGGCTCATCCACACACACAATTGGAGTCAAACCCGCATCGATCACTTGTCGCGCTTTTGCCGCCACTGCCGCATTTGTTTCATTAAAATAACGTCTTCGCTCAGAATGACCCACAATCACAAATGAAGCAAAATCTTTGATCATTTCGATCGCCACTTCACCTGTATAAGCCCCATACGGGTACTGAGACACATCTTGCGAACCTAATTTTAACAGTGGCTTATCTTTGAGTAACTCAGCCATACGCGGCAAAAACGGCAACGGTGGACAAATCGCTACCACATGATCTGACGTACCTGAATAGTTGGCCACGAACTCTTCCGCTTCAGTTAAAGTTTTATGACTTTTCCAATTCCCAATCAAATAAACAGGTTTTGCCGCTTGTGCCATAATGTGATCCTCGCTACTATGCCTTTGTTATTTTATTAGTCCCATCATAAATCCTCTATCATGAATCAGCAAATTTCACTTGATACTCTCACCAAAGAACAGCGACAGGCTGTTACCCACCAAGGCACGCCTTTATTGATCTTGGCGGGTGCTGGTTCAGGCAAAACCAGAGCTTTAACCTATAAAGCCGCTTATCTGATTGCTGAAAAAAACGTACTGCCTGAACAAATTTTACTTACCACCTTTACCAATAAAGCCGCCGAAGAAATGCAGTCTCGTGTTTTTGCTTTAACCAATCAGAAATTGCCTTTCACCGGTACTTTTCATTCCCTCTGCGCTCGTATGCTTCGAATGCATGGCAACGCCATTGGTATTGGTCAAGATTTTGTTATCTACGATACCAACGATCAAGTTGATGCCATTAAGATGGTGATGCAAGAATTAGGGTTAGATCCCCAAACTATCAAACCCAAAGGTGTCGCCGCAGCCATTGATTCAGCTAAAAATGAACTAATTAACCCTTCAGAATATGAAAATTTTGCCCGCGGTCCTTTTCAACAAGCTGTTGCTCGAATTTATCGAGCCTATCAATTGCGCCTGTTTGAATATCATGCTCTCGATTTTACTGACTTACTCACCAAAACCGTCTATCTCTTCCAACAATCTGATTCAGTCAGGAACCATTACCAGCATCAATTTCAACACGTCTTAATTGATGAATACCAAGACACTAATAAAGCTCAATATGCCTTGACTAAACTCTGGCTTGGTCCCCATCAAAATTTATGTGTTGTTGGTGACGCCTCTCAAGCCATTTATAGTTGGCGGGGGGCTGATTATCATAATTTATTGTCTTTAGAAACAGATTTTCCCAACCTAACCACTATCCGACTCGAACAAAATTTCCGCTCCACCCAAAATATTCTTGATGCCGCCTTTGGGGTCATTAATCAAAACCAATTACACCCAATTCTCAAGTTGTGGACAGAATCCAGCGATGGTGAAAAAGTAAATCTCTATGCCGCTCAAGACGAATATGATGAAGCTCGCTACATCGCCAAACAGGTAAAACAGTATCAACGTAACGGGGGATTACTTGCTGACAATGCCGTGCTTTTTCGCACCAATGCCCAATCTCGTGTTTTCGAAGAAGTCTTTATGGAACAGTCGATTCCATACGTCTTGGTTGGGGGTGTTAAGTTTTATGAGCGCAAAGAAGTCAAAGACATCATCGCCTACATTCGCCTCATTTATAACCCAGCCGACAAAGTCAGTCGTAAACGCCTGGAGAAGGTGGGTAAACGTCGATTGGCCGCTGTCGAGTCATGGCAAACATCTCAAAAAGATATCGAGAGTCTCACTCCACTTCAAATTCTTGAAGGCGTTATTGAATCAAGTAATTATCTGGGCCGTTTTGATCCCAACAATCCAGAAGATCAAGCCAGAATAGAAAACGTAGCCGAGTTAAAAAGTGTTGCTGCCAGTTTCCCCACTCTAGAAACGTTTTTAGAAAATATTGCCCTCTCCGAAGCTATTTCTCGCAATCGTCAATCTGAAGATGCTGTTACCCTAATGACTCTTCACGCCTCAAAAGGATTGGAATTTAACCAAGTTTTCATCGCTGGCATGGAAGAAGGAATTTTCCCCCACAGTCGCTCCATTAATAGCAGACCAGATCTGGAGGAAGAACGCCGTCTTTGTTACGTTGGCATGACTCGAGCTCAACAAAAACTCTACCTAAGCTTTGCTTCTCGTCGCATGTATTTCGGAGTTCAATCTCAAAACCCTATTTCCCGCTTTATTGAAGAAATCCCTGAGGAAGTTCTTAACACCAATCTTCGCGCTAAACAAACTCGTGTGACTGTTGATGACTCCCTCGTCTCCGACTTTATGTCAGGTAAAATAGATATTGATGCCTTTTTAGATTCATAAATGAAAGTTATGACTAAAACGAAATATATTTTTCTCACCATCTTCATCTTCATCATTGGTATTACTCTTGGATTTTTCATTACTCCTCTAAAAAATCAACTAGTAAGCTCTTCTACAGAAACAGAGCTCATTTCCCCTGCAGCTCCCACTCCCAAACCACTAGACAAATATTCTTTTAATTCTCTATCTGCCTACACTCCAGCCAGTAGCCCCTTAATTCTCGACGAAGTTATGTTTGAGGAACCTGAGTTAACTGCCTATCAAGGTCACTTTGAGACCCAAAACAAAACCATGAGTTTCCAATTAATGGTCCCAACTACTGCTACTCCCTCAGCCGGCTTTCCCATTATTCTCATGATTCGCGGCTTCGTCGATCCATCCATCTACGAAACAGGCATCGGCACCCAAAATGCTGCCCGTTACTTTGCTGCCCGGGGTTTTGTCACCATTTCCCCGGACTTTTTAGGCTACGGCACCTCAGACGATCCCGCCCTTGATGTCATGGAAGCTCGGTTAGAAAAGCCAGCTCAATTACTTGATTTAATCGCCAGTCTGCCCACCTTAAGGTTTATTGACCCTTTGCGTTTTGGTATTTGGGGTCACAGTAACGGTGGTCAAATCGCCCTTTCTTTGCTTGAAATAACCAACAGTCCCACTCCAACTGTTCTCTGGGCTCCGGTGACCAAACCCTTTCCTTATTCGCTGCTGTATTACACCGATGAATATGATGATGGTGGCAAAGCGTTGCGGAAAGTCATTGCTGATTTCGAAAAAGACTACGATGTCTTCGATTTTTCTCTTGATAAATATATTGATCAACTCGTTGGTCCTATTCAACTTCATCAAGGGGGAAGTGATGATGCTGTCCCCATCGAATGGTCAAATGAATTTGTTGAAGCCGTTAATCAAACTGACGAACCTGATAAAGAACCCATTATTGAATATTTTACCTATGAAGCCGCCGATCATAACCTCAGACCCAATTGGAATACTGTGGTTGAACGCAGCTACCAATTCTATAAAGATAACCTGTAATAGTTCACAATAAGTTAAGTAATATCATCAAGCCGGTCAATAAATTTGACGATTGTACTATCTGTGTATAATAGTTTTATATGAAACCTGCCCAAAAAATTTTCTTATTACTCGTTCCCTTAGTTGCCTCCGGAATTTTTGCTGCTTGCACCCCGATTGCCTCTGTCGCCATCACCAACAACTACCAAGGCTATCCTTGCGGAGCTAACTGTCAACAATTTCAATCTGGTTTTGAAACCGCTCAAACATTGCAATTTAATAGCCAAGCCCAATGTTCCAGTCTCGCCAGTTCTGAACAGGTAGGGTGTCTATCCTACTTGCATGAACAAAGCGTTAATCCGACCGAATCATCGGGCTACATGTTCTAATGTCAAACTCAAATGAAAATCGTCAACTTGTTCGGCTAGAAACCGATCGTTATATCGGCGGCGTCTGCTCTGGTTTAAGTGATTATTTTAATCTTGATGTCACCCTCATTCGTCTCATTTTTATTGCCTCAATTCTCTTAGGTGGCTCCGGTTTGCTTATCTATCTCATTCTTTGGATCATTATTCCGCTTGAATCAGAAAAAAAGGGAAAAAAGGAGAAAACTATGTCTGAAACTAAAGCTGAATCTAAATCAACTAAAACTTCACCCCCCAAAAATAATAAATCCATCTGGGGATTATTCTTGGTCGGCTTAGGAATAATCATGCTACTTGATAATTTTGGCATCGGTCGCTATCTCATGCTCGATAAAACCTGGCCCAGTATTTTTATTGTTCTTGGCGTCCTCATTCTTTCCCGCTAAAAACTCACAAATTTCAATCTATTGATTCAATTCACATTTTTTGTAAAACAGAAACGTTCATACTATAGTGAATCAATGAAAAAGAAAAATTTTTCACTTTTTTCTCCACATTCATCTGGATTTATTGCCTCAATGCTCTTTTTTATTCTTTATTTCCTTACTACACCTCATACAAATGTCTCTTTTGCTGACTCAGATTTCATGATAACTGTTGGGTATTTTGGCGGGATAGCCCACCCTCCTGGATATCCGCTTTATATGTTACTCATGAATTGGATCACTCACCTACCCATCCCCGGATCAATTGCTTTCAGGGGCAATCTACTAAGTGTTTTACTTCATTCTGGAACACTTTATTTCCTATACTTAAGTGTTTGGAATGTAATTGATTATTTACAAAAAAAATCAAAATTCATAATTATTTCGAAATCCATAGATAATACCATTATCAGCTTTTTAGCAACAGCTAGTTTAGGTTTTTCTTTTTTATTCTGGACATATAGTCTT
>QKAA01000010.1 GCA_003247275.1 bacterium
CCTGTTGGTAATCTTGAACGATGAGGGTTCTGACTTTTTGAGCTTTTTTGTAGTATTGGTCATAATAACCAGTTGATAGAGCGTAGGTTCCCAAAAGCATACGACGTTTGGCTTCTTCACCAAAAAATGATCGGTCATTACCATATCTGATACCATCAAATCGGGCTAAATTAGAAGAAACTTCGGAACGTTGCAGGATGGTATAAACACCGATGGCATATTTAGGATCCATTAGAGAAGTGGGTTTGACGGTAGCGCCTAACTCTTCAAAGACTTTAGCGGCATCAGTGATGACTTTAATGACTCGTTTATCCATCTGCTCTAAGAGGTATTCGTTGGGTAGGCCGATTTTCAAATCTTTGATGGAAAATTCTGAAGGGTTGCTAGCAAATTCAGTTTGAATAGTGGTGGCATCAAAGCGATCTGGTCCTGCAATAGCTTGGAGTAAGTAAGCAGCATCTTTGGCATTTTTAGTAATGGGACCGGGCGAATCAGTAGACGAAGCCATGGCAACGATGCCGTAGCGACTAACGCGGCCGTATGTAGGTTTAAAGCCAGTGACACCACACCAAGCGGCTGGCTGGCGAATTGAGCCGGCGGTTTCAGTGCCGATGGCAGCGATACATTGGTGTGAGGCGACGGCGGCAGCTGAACCACCTGAGGAACCACCAGGAAGATGATCAGTATTCCAAGGGTTTTTGGTGGCACCATAGTCAGACGTTTCAGTGGATGAGCCGTGGGCCCAAGCATCCATGTTGGTTTTGCCTAAGATAATGGCGCCCGCTTGTTTGAGTTTACTAACAACAGTGGCATCAAAGGGAGGATTAAAGTTATCCAAAACTTTGGATGAAGCAGTGGTGGTCAGGCCTGTGGTTAAACAGTTGTCTTTGACGGCAATAGGAATCCCAAGCAGAGGTTTTGATTTGTCGTATGGATTCTCATCAACGGCATTAGCCTCGTTAATGGCTTGATCGTTAATGGCAAGGTAGGAATTCAGGATAGGATTCGTTTGTTCAATTTGATCAAGACAGCTTTGAACCAAGTCAGTGGCAGAAATTTCTTTGGCAGCAAGTTGCTTTCTGGCCTCAAGGAGGGTTAATTGATTAAGATTCATTGATGACCGCCTTTACCACGAAGTAGCCGCGATGAGTCTGTTTGGCATTTTGAAGTGCTTGTTGTTGAGTAAAAGTTCGAGAAGTATCAATAACGTCTGGTCGGGTAACGTTTGAGAGTGAGGTCACCTGAGGGGTTGCCTCAATATCATTGGTATTAAGTTCATTCAGGGTAGAAATGGCTTCAATGGTTGATTCAAATTGAGCTGAGAGAAGATCGGCTTTTTCTTGAGTAAGTGGAATGTTAGTTAGTTGAGCTAATTTACCAGCATCGATAGATTTGTCTTGTTTCACAAAAATTCTCTTTATTGTGGAGTAACTTAGTAACTGCAGATCATTTTATCGTACTTTGGTAAAGATTTAAGTAGTAAGTTTGAGGCTATTCCCCTGCTTGGTGATAGTGACGGTTAGGGGTCGGGTTTGATTGTCTAGAATAATCAACGATAAGGGATCAAGAATTTCATTTTGGATGAGCCGTTTTAGGGGTCTGGCTCCATAAATGGGGTCATAGCCAATTTCGGCGAGATATTTTTTGGTGTCGCCATCTATTTTTAGCTCAATTTGTTGTTTACGGAGTCGATCGATTACTCGTTCAATTTGAATATCGACAATTTCTGCTAACTGTTTTTGATCTAAGGGTTTAAAAATGATGATTTGATCAAGGCGATTTAAAAATTCGGGAGGGAAGGTTTTTTGGACTAATTGGTTAACTTTGACCTCGACTTCTTTAGTGACATTGTTGTTATTTTCTCTCATGATGGAGGCACCGAGGTTAGAGGTCATAATAATGACAGTATTTTTAAAGTTGATCGTTTTGCCTTGACCGTCGGTGAGTCGACCTTCATCGAAAATCTGCAAAAAGATATTAAAGATTTGAGGATGAGCTTTTTCGATTTCATCAAGCAAAATGATGGAATAGGGATGACGTTTGACGCTTTCAGTCAATTGTCCACCTTCTTCAAAACCAATGTATCCAGGAGGAGCACCGATCAAGCGTGCCACAGAATGGCGTTCGCTATATTCACTCATATCGATTCTGATAATGGCTTTTTCATCATCAAACAAGGTATCGGCTAAGGCTTTAGCGGTTTCAGTTTTACCAACTCCGGTGGGACCGAGGAATAAGAAGGCAGCTTGGGGACGATCAACTTCGGCGATGCCAGTGCGGGAACGGCGGATAGCATTACTGACGGCCTTGATGGCTTCTTCTTGGCCAACTACACGCTTACTTAATTCTGACTCTAATTTGGTTAGTTTGGCGGTTTCTGCTTGTTGGAGTTTACTGACGGGGATGCCAGTCCAGCGAGCCACGACAGCAGCAATATCATCTGAATCAACAACTTGTTTGATTAACCTATCTTCTGGAGGAATTTTGTTCCAGGCTTCTTCGAGTGAGTGAAGTTGTTGTTCTAGTTCAGGTA
>QKAA01000030.1 GCA_003247275.1 bacterium
GAAGCGGGAGTAATAGCCAAAAATGCTGGTGTGAATGTCAATGGAAAAAAGGGTGGAAAGAACTTGAGAAAACAGAAAGAGCATGAGGGGTAAAAACAGAGGGGTTTTTTTGAAAATGAAGCGGTTTTCCAGAACCATGCGAGACAGCCAAAGAGCGGCAATGACAACTGTTCCGGTGTAGGTTAAAAGCATTTTGGGGAATTCAAACAGTTCGGAAGTGTTGGTGGTCCAGGTAAGAGGGATAAGGATGAGGGTGAGTTGGAGAAGGTAGAGGATGAGCTTGCGTAACTTTTCGGACATGATAGGTTACACGATACTATATCGGCGAGGATTAGGAAATATGAATTAAGAGAGATGATTTTTTATCACCTTTTATATAATTAGGGCGTTACTTTACTTTTGCTGTCAAAAGTAACAAAACCATTTTTCATAACGATTTTTTCTTCTCCTTTCATAAGTGAAAGGAGCAAAGCTTTGACTTAAGACGCACCATCAATTCAGGATCTTTTGTTTTCCCTTCATACTATCGCAGCTAACTAAGCCAGGAGATTCTCTCTTGGCTGTCAAACAGGAGCTGCGGTCATAATGGAATTCATTCCAACAAATCTTGAGTTGATGTGCTAATTAAGTCATTAGAAAAAAGAAACATTCTTGATCAAAATCACTCAAATGAAAAAAAGGGGAACTAAAAAAATAAAAAGTGAGGGGGTTGTTTTAGATAGGATATACTTGGCAGTATGAAACCATTTGATTTTCTCCGACTTCCCAGTCCAATTATTGGAATTGATTTGGGAACGGCAAATACGATGGTGTGGGTGGAGCGGCGAGAAGTGATTATTGCCGAACCTTCGGTGGTGGCGCGAAATATTGATACGGGTTCGGTGTTGGCGGTGGGACGAGAGGCAAAGCGGATGATGGGTAAAACACCAAGAAACATTGAAGTGGTGCGACCTTTGCGTAATGGAGTGATTGCCGATTTTGATGCGGCTGAGGCAATGCTGTCGTATTACATTGAGAAAGTTCGGGGCAAGCAGCAGGGGTTGGCGCAGTTGTGGAGACCAACAGTGGCGATTGGAATTCCTTCGGGGGTAACTGAAGTGGAGCGGCGAGCAGTGTCGGAGGCAGCGGTGTCGGCTGGAGCACGGGAAGCATTTTTATTGGAGGAGCCAATGGCAGTGGCGATTGGGTCTGATTTAAAGGTATTGGAGCCTGAAGGTCGGATGATCGTGGATATTGGTGGTGGGACAGCGGAAATTGCAGTGATTTCTTTGGGAGGATTGGTGATTAATCGAAGTATTCGGATGGCGGGTGATGAGTTGGATGATGCGCTGATTCGATTTGTGCGAATTAAATATGGTTTGCTGATTGGTGAATCAACGGCAGAACAGGTCAAATTAGCGGTGGGCAGCGCTTATCCGTTTGAGCGGCAGAATCGAAAAGTTGGGTCAGTCAGAAATCAAGAAAACCAGGGAGTATTGCAGACAGTGGTTCGAGGTCGGGATTTGGGGACGGGTTTGCCTCGATCAGTGCGATTGAATTCAATTGAGGTGAGAGAAGCGTTGATGCCAGTGATTCATCAGATTGTGCAAACGATTAAAGATGTACTGGAAGAAACACCACCGGAATTAACGGCGGATATTTTGCAGGGAGGGATTGTATTGGCGGGAGGTTCAAGTTTGTTGCGGGGTTTGGATCAATTGATTGGTGAGGAAACAAAAATGCCAGTATGGCGAATTGATGATCCGATTGCTGGAGTAGTGCGAGGTTGTGGGATTGCTTTACAAGATAAGAAGTTATTGGAGCGGGTACGGGTGGTGGGAGGATTGCTGTAGCAGGTTTTCTTTTGCGGGTACAATAGGGGCATGAAGCTTTCGATGGGTGTGGCATTGGATCAAAAAGACGTAGCGGTAGCAGTACGATTGTGGGGAATTGGGATGGTTATTTGCGGTCTTATTTTTGGCTTAGATATGGCTTCGTTGTTTGATTGGCCAAGAGGTTTGTTGGAACAAGTAGGGGGAAATAGTGATCGAGTATTGCAGCAATTAGAACAACGAGTGGCTAATCCAGTGGAGTCGCTGTTGGCTTTGTATCGAAGACAGGAGCGAATTGCGGCTTTGGAAGGGCAATTGAGTCGGGCGGCAGTGGATCATAATGAACTGTATCAGTTGCGAGGAAAAGTGGCGCTGTTGGAGTCGCAGGTGAGTCGAACTCAGCCGGGAATGAAGGCGTTAATGGTGTCGGAAATTTATACCAAAGGTGAAGTCATGGTGTTGGGGGTGGGTGAGGTGGATGGAGTAGTTAAAGGTTTGGCAATTACTGATGGCGATGGTTTGTTGGTGGGTAGGGTGGGGTCGGTGGGTCGATATATTAGTCGAATTGAGCGAGTGGGAGAACCGGGATTTAAAATTCCGGCTCAGACGGTGGGTGGGGGAGCAAAAGGGGTGGTTTTTTCTAAAGGCAATGAAGTGATATTTGCTGATGTACTGCAGACAGAGCAATTGGCGGTGGGCGATATTGTGGTGACGAGTGGAATTGATGGGGGATTACCAGCAGGTTTAGTGATCGGTCAGGTAATGCAAGTTGAGGAGGATGCGGCTAGCGTTACCAAAACGGGTTTACTTGATTTGTTGGCAGCGCATCAGGGTTGGGTGGCAATATGGTAAAGGAAAATATTTATGTTTGACCTTCTTTTATTTGTTGTCGTTTGGTTGTTTGATCGGGCTTTACCCTGGTCGATGGGAGTGGGTTTGGCAGTGTGGTGGGGGAGAAATCCACTTAAATTTAAGTCGTCTCGGGTTTTGTTTTTGGTGATTTTAGGACTATTTGAAGATATATCATTTGGATCGATTTTAGGCTTGAGATCACTGTTTTTAATCAGTTTATTATTGATTGTCTGGTTGATTAGTCGGCAATATCAAAATCAAGTGTGGTGGTTGTATATAGCTGTGGTTTTGGCTCAACTTAGCTTTTTATTTTTGTTTGGAATTCACTTTTCGTTGTGGTCGATTATTGTTCAATTATTATTTGTGGGGATTAATCAGATTCTAAATATGCGTTTTGGTCGGGATGAAGCCTTGTTTTTGCGTTCATGATGGTTAAGTTAGGTTAGAGGGCTTTAGTTATGAAACTGTTACAAAAAAGATGGAAAACAAATGATGCAGGAGTCAGGTTTTCAAGCTTGCCCCATGCTCCAGTGGTGTTCGGCGGAGCGGGGCGAGTCCGGATTTGGCCGTTAAAAGTGTTGTTGTTTTCCTTGGGATTTTTGTTGGTGGGAAGGTTATTTCAGCTAACGGTAGTGGAGGGTAAATGGCGGCGATCTTTGGCTGAGGATAATCGGATTTTGGCGTTACCCTTATTGGCTCCACGGGGGGGATTGCTGGATCGGAACGGAGTAGCTTTAACCCAAAATGTGCCAGTGTATAGGAGGCAAGTGCCAGGCACGAGTCCGGCGGCTTTAGCATTTGAAACCATTGATCGAGATGAAGCTTTGCGATTGTTGTCTGATCCAAATGAACGGATTAGTTATAGCATTTTGAGACAGTATCCTTGTGGAGTTGCTTGTGCGCCAGTGGTGGGTTATGTGGCAGAAGCGGGGGCGGATGAGTTGGAGCAGATGGCAGATTATGGTATGGGAGATTGGGTAGGTCGGAGTGGGGCAGAAAAAGTGTTGGAGCGGTTATTAAAAGGAGTGCGGGGGGAAGAGTATGTGGAAATCAATGCTCGAGGAATGGCAACGCGAACGGTAGGTTTGAAAGAGCCGCAATCGGGGTCAACGGTGACATTAACCATTGATCAGGGTTTACAACAGCGGTTGTATCAAGCGTTTGAAGGAAAGGCCGGGGCGGCGGTGGTATTGGCAGCACAAACGGGAGAAGTATTGGCCATGGTTAATAGTCCGACATTTGATCCCAATTTAATTACAGAATCATTATCACAACCGAATCAGCCATTTTTTAATCGGTCATTATCAGGCAATTATGCGCCAGGGAGTACGTTTAAGTTGGTGACAGCAACGGCGGCGTTGGAAGATGAAAAAATTACGGCAGAAACAACTTTTCAAGATACGGGAGAGTTGGTGGTGGGGAGCTACCGGTATGGTAATTGGCTGTATGACGAACATGGGAGAACTGAGGGTGAGGTGGATGTGGTGCGAGCGATTGCGCGATCAAATGACATCTTTTTTTATCAGATTGGAGGATTGGTGGGGCCGGAATCGTTGGCGCGGTGGGCAGAGTTGTTTGGCTTTGGATCAACTTGGGGATTAGAGAGTTGGGGGGCGAGTAAGGGGTTAGTACCAACGCCTGCTTGGAAGCAGGAAGTTAAGTTGGAGCGGTGGTATTTGGGGAATACCTATCATATGTCGATTGGTCAGGGAGATGTGTTGGCAACGCCAATGCAGGTGGCGATGATGACGGCGGCGATTGCTCGAGGAGGGGTGGTGTGTCCGCCGCAATTTGTGATGAATAACGGAGATGTGGCTTTGGGAGCATCACCTAATCAGGCGTGTCAGCAGTTGAATTTGCATGAGTCGACAATTGAATTGCTGCAGCAGGGAATGGAGTTGGCATGTCAGCCAGGTGGAACAGGAGTGCCCTTTTTTACCTACAGCATTCCAGTGGGGTGTAAAACGGGAACGGCTCAACAGGGTGGAGAAGACGCTCTACCTCATGCTTGGTTTACCATGTATGCGCCGGCGATTAATCCGGAGATTGTGGTGACAGTGTTGGTGGAGCAAGGGGGACAAGGGAGCACAGTGGCGGCGCCAATTGCCAAGGTGGCGAGTGATTATTGGTTTGGTTTTGTTGAGGCGACAACATCGGCTCAGGTTGCTGATTGACAGTAGTATTACTTAAAATTCATCATAGATATATGGATGATAAACAGTTGATGGAGCGGGCGTGTCGAGTGTGGTTGTGGGAAATGATGGGAGTGGGATCGGTGCGGTTTAATAAGTGGTTATCTTATTTTAATGATTCAGCGACATTGTTGTGGCAGAGTTCTGTCGAGGAATGGCAAATTCATTTAGGGACAAAAGCCGCTGTGACACTATCAGCGTGGAAGAAAAAACGAGGTGACCCAGAGAGACATCTTGTGACTCTGAATACAATGGGAATTGGAGTGTTAGTGCGAGGCATGGATGAGTTGTATCCGGTTTTTTCGAGCAAACTCGTTCATCCTCCAGAAGTTGTTTATTATCGAGGAGTTTGGCAAGGAATTGGACAACCATGTGTGGCAGTGGTGGGGACACGAAAACCAACAGCGCATGGAATTGAGATGACTCAAGAGATTGTCAGGGCTTTGGTTCACAATGGATACATCGTTGTTTCGGGGTTAGCGATTGGTATTGATGGGATAGCGCATCGGACTTGTGTTGAATCAGGAGGAAGAACGATTGGGTGGTTAGCAAGTGGAATTGATCAAATTACGCCAAGAGAGCATGAACAGTTAGCGCGGCAAATGTGCGGGAAAGGAGCAGTGTTGTCGGCATTTGCTCCAGGACAGCCAGCATTTCGAGGTAATTTTGTAGCACGGAATGAATTAGTGGCAGCGATGTGTGAGGCGGTGGTGGTGCCTGAGGGAAGGGTGAATAGTGGGACGTGGCTAACGGCGGAATTTGGTTTGTCGATGGGAAAACAAGTTTTTGCTGTGCCAGGGTCGATGAATTCGGTAATGTCGGAGGGGCCGTTGCAGCTAACGAAAAAAGGTGGGATTTTATTAACTTCGATTTCTGATTTATTGGAGTCGCTATCACTAGCAAAAAAATCGGCAGAAAAAGGTAAAAAAGTGGCGTTGCCGGTGTTTGCAACGGAATTAGAACAACAGATTGGTGAGGTATTAGTAATGGGCCCAATTGGGGCGGATGAGTTGATTAAACAGTTAGGGAAACCCGCGGCAGAAGTGATGAAAACATTAACCTATATGGAACTTTCAGGTTTCGTTTCCCAGATGGGAAGTGGGTGGAGCTTGGTGGGGGTGTGATTTTTTTGCAAAATATATTTTTTAGTGTAAAATTTTCGTCAATTACTTGAGTGGATTAACCAATAAAAGCTTTTGGTTTGTTTTCATTCTCGTGTTGTCGTGGTCATGAACCTTATGACCAGTACGTTAAAAAAGTGATTCAATTTTTAGGTGGAGGGTGCGATGAGTATTTTAGAAATAGCGTTTTATGGTATGGAGATTGGTCTTATTGCGGTGGCTATTGATGTTCTTCATCCACATTTATTAAAAGTGGCTAAACTTTTTAAATTCGGGAGAAGACGATTTGGTATTTGTGAAACTGTATATACTCGGACATACCTGTTGGTTCAGGGATTAACAACAATAGTAATGATTGTGTCTTTGATTTTGTTTAACCTTATTCTGTTGGATATATCAGTGTTTAGATGGGTGATAGTTGTATCATTTGTGCTAGTAGGAGTGTTGGGCGCAAGAATATATTCATTCTTTTTATTGAATAGGTGGATTGAGGGGTTTTTACTTAATAGATTCTTAAGGACAGATCCTGAGGAAATTAGTAAGTTATCTTTTGAGAGACTAGATTTATATTTGAATAAACGTGTTGGATTCAACCTATCAGAGTTGGTTATAAAAAAATATTTTCTTATTGCCTATCTGACATTAGGATTTATTTTGATCTATAACTTGGTGTTTATATCAGCGAGTAAACAGTTAATTGGCACGCCTTTTGGTTTATTGGCATAATATTTGATTCACTTTACTAATGGTGGGGTAAGAATTGAGAGATTTTTCTCTTTTAGTATTATCCCACCAAGTATATTTTTTTAATTTTTCAATATTTGTGATCTGTGATATTCTTTGGGATATGCAGTGGTGTTTTTTGGTTTTAATAAATATGAAGGAAATGCATGAATTTAGTTATCGTTGAGTCGCCGACAAAGGCACGGACATTGAGACGGTTTTTGGGCAAAGAGTTTGTGATTGAGGCGAGTATGGGTCATGTGCGAGATTTGCCAAAGAGCAGTTTAGGAGTGGATACCAGCAAGGGTTTTGAGCCGGAATATGAAATCAGTAAGGGCAAAAAACAAGTCATTACGGGTTTAAAAAAAGCAGCAACGACCGCCAAGACAATTTATTTAGCAACTGACCCTGATCGAGAAGGAGAGGCAATTAGTTGGCATATTAAAGACTTATTGCAGGCTAATGGACGAAAACGGACACCGAAAATTGCGGAAGATCATTTTAAACGGGTGACGTTCCATGAGATCACTAAAAAAGCGATTGAAGAGGCATTACAAACTCCAGGTGAGTTGAATATGGCTATGGTTGACGCGCAGCAGGCGCGGCGGGTGGTGGATCGATTGGTGGGTTATACATTGTCACCGGTGTTATGGAAAAAAGTGAGACGAGGTTTGTCGGCTGGCCGAGTGCAGTCGGTGGCGGTGCGATTAATTGTGGAACGAGAGCGAGAAATTTTGGCATTTGAACCAGTGGAATATTGGAACATTTCGGCTCGATTACATGGCTCTGCTGACGACAAGCAGATTTTTGTGGCGGAATTAGTTGATATCGATGGTAAAAAATTGGAAATTAAAGGTGCAAGTGAGGGGAAGAAAACTCGAGTAGAAAAGATGTGGCATGATACAGCTGCCAAAGTAGAACCAGTGGTGGCTGCATTAAAAGCAGCTTCTTATACCGTGACCCAGATTGATAGAAAAGAGCAAGTAAAGAAAGCGAATCCGCCGTTTACGACATCAACATTGCAGCAGGCAGCAGCAAATGTGCTGGGCTGGTCGGGTAAGCAAACCATGGCCGTGGCGCAACAATTGTATGAGGCTGGTTTAATTACGTATCACCGGACTGATTCGTTTCACTTGGCAGATGAGGCAGTGAGTGTAGCTCGGACGGTAATTGGACAACAGTATGGGGCTGAATTTGTGCCGGAAACACCCAATTTTTATCAAACAAAAAGTAAAAATGCACAGGAGGCGCATGAGGCAGTGCGGCCAACTGACGCAACTAAAATTAGTGGTAGTACGTTGGAAGTGGGAGATAGCCGACAAGAAAAACTATATCAATTGATTTGGCGACGATTTATCGCTTGTCAGATGAAGTCGGCAATTTATGATCAAACAAATATTCGGATTGAAGCAATAAATCCGGCGGAAAAAAGTATGGTTTATGGTCTGCGTGCCTCTGGAAGTGTGGTTAAATTTGAGGGTTGGCGCAAGGCTTATGGAGACAAGAAAGCGGCTACGAGCAAAAAACAGGATGAAGAAGTGATTTTGCCAGAGATGCAAGAACAAGAGAATTTACATTTGGATGAAGTTTTATCAGAGCAAAAATTTACGCAGCCGCCAGCTCGCTACAATGATGCTTCCTTGATTAAAGAGTTGGAAAAACGAGGGATTGGTAGACCTTCAACCTATGCTTCCATTTTGTCGACGATTGCAGATCGAGGCTATGTGGAACGATTGGAAAAACGGTATCAGCCGACGAGTATTGGAATGGCCACAAATGATTTTTTGGTGGAACATTTCCCAGTGGTGTTGGACTACCAATTTACGGCGGGAATGGAAGATGATTTGGATAGCATTTCTCGAGGAGAAAAGGCGTGGAAAGCAGTAATGAAGGCATTTTGGGGTCCGTTCGAGAAATCAGTTAAGGCAGTGGATAAGTCAGCGGGACGGGTGGAAATTCCAGTAGAGAAAACGGGCGAGAAATGTCCAAAGTGCAAGGAGGGAGAATTAGTGATTAGGACAGGGAAATATGGAAAGTTTGTGTCTTGTGGCAGATTCCCAGAGTGTGACTACAAGGCTAGTTTGCGCCAGGTAGTTGAGGGGGTGGCTTGCCCGGAGTGTGGTTCAGAAATTGTCCAAAAACGAACAAGGACGGGGAGAACGTTTTGGGGTTGTAGTAGTTATCCCAAGTGTAAGTGGGCTAGCTGGCAAGATCCGACCAAAAGTCAGGAGAAGCAAGAGAATTAGTTAAATAAGCTAACAAAGTTTTATAAATAAAGAAGGAGAAAAATTGTGATTTGGCAGGTAATCAAGGTTAATGGTCGGCGCGAGGCTTATGATGAGGCAAAGGTGGCAGATGCGGTGTTTTTGGCAGCACAAGATGTGGGGGGGACTGATAATCGGTTGGCGGCAGATTTGGCAGGTAAAATTACTGCTTATTTGTCTGAACAGTTTGGGCGAAAAAAAGAGATTTCAACTCGAGATATTGGTGATGCAGTGGAGAGAGTTTTGATTGAGCAACATCATATTCGGACGGCGAAATCGTATATATTGAATCGAGATAAGAAGCGGGAAGAGATTGAAGCCAAAATTAGATTGGGCGTAGTGGATGATGTGGGCTTGCCGCTTAATTCGCTGATTGTAATGAAGAATAAGTATTTGCTTCAGAATGGAAGTGATAAGGCCAAAGATGTTAGTTCAGATTATGAAACTCCAGGGGAGGCTTTCTTGAGGGTGGCTCAAGCATTGGCGGTAGTGGAAAAGGGGAAGAAACGACAGAAGTTGTGGCAGGACCGATTTGAAGAAATTATGCGAGAGCGGAAGTTTTTGCCAGGGGGTAGAACCTTAGCCAATGCAGGAACGGTGAAC
>QKAA01000027.1 GCA_003247275.1 bacterium
GGTCGTTATGGAAATGAAACCAACACGGTCAGAAATCTCCAAGTAGTTAAATTCGATCAACAAAATAATCAAGTATGGCTAAGTGGACCAATCCCCGGTGCCAATCAAGGCTTAGTTGCCATCAATGTTATTAAAGAGGCAAAATTTGAAGGTTTGCTTCAAGATGAGAAGGGTGATGATGCAGCTCAAACTGCAACAGAATAATCACAATGAAAACGACTCTCGATGTATACGATCTTAACGGCAAAGTAACTTCCAAAGTTGATGTCCCATCTCAATTAACAGTTGACGTGGATCCAAACCTCATTGCTCTTGCTGTTCGCGTCTATTTAGCTAATCAACGTCAATCTACCAGTAAAGCCAAATCCAGAGGTGAAATTAACAAAACCACCCACAAGATTTGGAAGCAAAAAGGTACTGGTCGGGCTCGCCATGGTAACAAAGCCGCTCCAATTTTCGTTGGTGGAGGTGTTGCTCATGGACCCACCGGAGAAGAAAACTATACTCTCAAGCTCAACAAAAAAATGAGAAAAAAAGCTATTCTTTCTGCTTTCTCTCAAGCTATTGCCGATAAAAAGATCATGGTAGTTTCAGGTCTTGAATCAATGAAATCTACCACTAAAGACGCTGTTAGCTTAGAAAAAGCTCTAAAGATTGATGGTCAAAAAACAGTTTTACTCTTAGAACAACCTTTTGATAATGTCATCCGAGCCACCAGTAATCGAGAAAACATCCAAGTTTCTCAAGCTCAAAGAACCAACGTCTACGAACTCGTTTCAGCTGATAAAATCATCATTCATCAACCGGCTGTCAATGTTTTTGCTTCCACGTTTGCTCAAGTAAAAGTAGTTGAAGAAAAACCAGTTAAAAAAGCTCCAAAAAAAGCAAGCTTAAAAGGCTAAATCTCTATGAACTTAAACACAGTTATTAAACGCCCCATCATTACTGAAAAAAGTTTATCCATCACCAAGGATAACAACTATACTTTCGAGGTTGCCAAAGAAGCTACTAAGAATCAAATCAAAGCCGCGGTCAAGCAAGTGTTTGCTGTTGATGCCGTCGCTGTCAGAACCATCACTAAACAATCTGTTTCAAAATCTTCAGGTCGACGTCGACTTCCATCAAAAACTGCTGCAACCAAGAAGGCCATCGTCCAAATTAAAGAAGGACAATCAATAAAAGTATTTGAGACTAAAGGATAAGTATGGCGATTAAACGATTAAGACCAACAACTGCCGGCAGACGTCAAGCTAACAGACTTGTTCACGACACCCTGACAGCCAAAAAACCACTAAAATCTTTAACCAAAGCCAAGAAGAAAATTACTGGTCGAAATAATACTGGCAAAATCACTATTCGACATCGAGGTGGAGCTCACAAGCGCAAACTTCGTGTCATCGATTTCAAACGAGATAAACGTAATATTTTAGGTAAAGTGGTCTCCATCGAATACGATCCAAATCGCACAGCCAACATTGCCCTCATTAATTACGCTGATGGTGAAAAGCGCTACATTTTAGCTCCTGATGCTTTACATGTTGGTGATGCTATTATGGCCTCCGATTCAGCCGATCTTGAACCAGGCAATGCCCTACCTCTCAAAAACATTCCCGTTGGCACCGCCATTCATAATCTTGAAATTGCCCCCGGTAAAGGTGCTCGTTTAGTCAGAAGCGCCGGTACCGCTGCTCTGATTCAAAGCAAAGAAGAAAAATTCGCAAATGTCTTGCTTCCCAGTAAAGAAATTAGGCTGATTTCTCTTGACGCATATGCTACTATTGGTCAGGTCAGCAACCAGGAATGGAAAGAAGTTCGGCTTGGAAAAGCAGGAAGTACTCGCCATCGTGGTCGCAGACCAGAAGTTCGTGGTGTTGCAATGCATCCTGATGCTCATCCACATGGCGGCGGCGAAGGTCGTTCCGGCATTGGTATGAAAGCACCAAAAACACCATGGGGCAAAAAGACTCTTGGCAAGAAGACTCGCGGCAAACACCGTTATTCAAATAAATATATAGTCAAAGATAGACGCCAAAAGAAATAAAGGATTAAAGAAATTATGTCTAGAAGTGCAAAAAAAGGACCATACATCGACGAAAAGCTACTTGCTAAAGTTACCAAACAAAAGCAAGGCGGCGGTAAAGCTCCAATTAAAACCTGGGCTCGTGCCAGTCAAATCCCTCCAGAATTTGTAGGTCATACTTTTCTTGTCCACAATGGCAAAATCTTTAAAGAAGTCTATGTTTCTGAAGCTATGGTCGGCCATCGACTCGGTGAATTTTCACCCACCCGCACCTTCCGAGGTCATGGCAACATGGTTAAACGTATTTTAAGTAAGACATAAAAGAGATGCCCAATATGAAAGTACAATCAAACGCCTATCAAAAATTTATTCACCAATCACCTCGCAAGTTGAGATTGGTCGCTGACGCTATTCGTGGCATGAAAATCGCAGAAGCCTCCGATTTACTAAAATTCTCATCCAAACGAGCTTCAGATATTATCTTAAAAACCCTCACTCAAGCCAAAGCTAACATCATCAACACCAACCCTGAAGTGAAGCCTGAAACAATCATCGTTAAAGAAATTATTATTGAGGAAGGCCCTCGCATCAAACGATGGCGCCCAGTTTCAAGAGGTATGGCCCACTCCATCATTAAGCGTACCAGTCATTTAAAAATGCAAGTTGAAGCCGAACTTAATCAAGTAAAACCTGCAGCTGATACCAAGAAGAAAAAAGGAAAATAATATGGGACAGAAAGTTCATCCATTTGGCTTTAGACTTGGACCACTCAACACCTGGAAATCACGTTGGTTTGCCAGCAATCCATCACTCTACAAAAAACAAGCCATTGAAGATCATAGTTTAAGAGAATATCTTCATCAACGTCTTCGTCAAGCAGGCCTAACTCAAGTCATCATCGAAAGATCAATCAACACAGTCACCGTCATTGTTCACGTCTCAAGACCCGGTGTTGTCATTGGTCGAGGTGGAGCTAATCTTGAGCAATTGAAAAAAGATGTCATTAAGAAACTGAATTTAAAAGAAGACAGTAAGTCAACCAAAGTTGAAATTAAAGTTGAAGAAGAGAAAAATCCCGACATTCAAGCTCAACTCATTTTAAACAGACTCATGGATCAGTTAGAACATCGATATCCCCATCGTCGCGCTGTCAGCCAAGCTTTAGAAAAAGCTATTGCAGCTGGAGCAAAAGGTATTAAAATAATCCTTTCGGGAAGAATTAACGGTGCCGAAATCGGTCGAACTGAAAAGTTTACTCTCGGCTCCGTTCCCACCCAAACTCTTCGTGCTGATATTGACTATGCTGAAAAACCAGCGTTGACAAAATCTGGTTATGTCGGCATTAAAGTCTATGTATATAAAGGTGAAAAACAAACAAGTTAATTATGTTACAACCAAAACGCAGAAAATACCGTAAAGATTTTAGAGGCTCACGCAAAGGCAAAGCCGGACGTGGTAATGAAGTCAACTTTGGCGAATTTGGCCTAAGAGCACTTTCTGCTGCTTGGTTAACTGCTCGTCAAATTGAAGCTGCTCGTAAAACCATTTCTCACGAAACCAAACGTGCCGGAAAATTATGGATTCGCGCTTTCCCTGATAAACCAGTTACTCACAAGCCTGCTGGAGTCAAAATGGGTGGCGGTAAAGGTGACATCGAAGAATACGTCGCAGTCGTAAGACCTGGGAAAATAATCTTTGAATTAGCTGGCCTCACCCCCGAAGCGGCTAGAGAAGCCTTCAGAAAAGCTGGACACAAATTACCTTTTAAAACGGTATTCGTAGAACGGGAATAAACCTATGAAACGACAAGACTTAAACAAATTCCATCAACAATCAGTCGCAGAAATCGAACTAGAGATCAAGAAACTCGAAGCTCAATTAATTGATGCCAAAATGAAAACCGCTCTAGCTCAAGTCAAAAATGTCCGCCAATCAAAAATGATTCGTCATGACATTGCTCGATTAAAAACCATTATTCGAATGAAACAATTAACTACGACCGTTGCTAAAAACGAGGAGAAATCATAATGAAAACATTCGTCGGCAAAGTCACTTCTACTAAAATGATGAAATCAGCTACAGTTACTGTTGGCCACACTTGGACCCATCCTAAATACAAAAAAACTGTTCAAAAATCCAAGAAATATATCGTAGATAACAATTTGAATGCTAACCTTGGCGACACTGTCGAGATTGCGGAAACCAAACCATTATCTAAACGCAAACACTTTGCAATTATTAAGATTGTTGAGACAGCAAAAATTATTAATGCTGCAGTCTAAACATCAGTAAGTTATAAAAGAGATTAACTATGCTTCAATTACGCTCAGTCTTAAACCCAGCCGATAACTCGGGTGCCAAAAAACTTCGACTTATCATGATCCATGGTGGTTCAAAGGTGAAAGTTGGTTCAATCGGTGACATCATTACCGCTTCCGTAGTTCAAGCTCAACCTCATGGTCAAGTTAAAGCCGGAGAGGTAGTTAAAGCAGTTATTGTCAGAACCAAAAAAGAAATTCGTCGACCTGACGGTAGCTATATCCGTTTTGACGACAACGCTGCAGTCATTATCGACAATATTAAAAATAAAAACCCTCGAGGCACTCGCATTTTTGGCCCCATCGCTCGTGAAGTTAAAGATGCAGGCTTTGCCAAAATTGCTTCATTAGCTCCGGAGGTACTCTAAAATGAAATTAAAATTAAATGATACCGTTATTGTCATTACTGGCAAAGATAAAGGTAAAACCGGCAAAATCACCAAAGTTATCCCTACCGATAATAAAGTTATTGTCGCTGGTGTTAACAAATACAAACGTCACATGAAGCGTCGTGATGCTAATACTCCAGGTGGAATTGTCGAAATTGAACGACCCATTCTTGCTTCCAAAGTCATGTTAATGGTTGATAAAACTCCAACTCGCATTGGTTATTCGGTCAGCAAAACTGGTGAAAAAACTCGAATTGCCAAAAAAACAAATAGTCCAATCAGTAAGGCAAAATAACCAATATGAACCGTTTACGTCAAAGATACATCGACACCATCATTCCAGCTCTTCAAAAAGAACTTAAATTAGACAACCCTTTAAGTGTGCCTAAAATTGAGAAAATTGTTGTTAACGTCGGTATTACCGAAGATCAACATCAATCTGAAGCCTTAAAAAGCATGGCTGATCAATTAAAACAAATCACTGGTCAACAGCCAAAAGTCTGTGCCGCCAGAAAAAGTATTGCTGGCTTCCACTTACGCGCTGGTGATCCCATCGGCCTTAAAGTCACCCTAAGAGGTGAGCGCATGTATCAATTCTTAGACAAAGTCATTTCCATTGTTCTTCCCCGAGTTAAAGATTTTCAAGGAGTTTCTACCAAAGCCTTTGACGGTCGAGGTGGCTACAGTCTCGGTTTAGAAGAACAGATAGTTTTTCCTGAGATAAACTATGATAAAATCGACCGGGTCAGAGGAATGCAAATCGTTATTGCTACAACCGCGCCAAGCGCAGAAGTAACAAGAAAATTACTGACTCACATTGGTTTACCCTTCAAGAAAGAAGAGTAAGCAAAAACAAAAGGAATAAATATGGCTCGAACATCGCAAATTGAAAAAACCAAGAGAAAACCGAAATTCTCGACCAGAAAAGTAAATCGGTGCCAACTTTGTGGCCGCCGACATGCTTACATCGGTTTCTTTGGTCTTTGCAGAATTTGCTTCAGAGACATGGCCCACAAAGGTGAATTACCTGGAGTTGTTAAATCTAATAACTAATCATTAGTAAAGAAAAATATTTATGACCGACCCAATCGCCGACCTACTTACTAGAATTCGAAATGGCTTAGCCGCTAAACGCAACGAAGTTCTTATCCCTCTTTCTAAACAAAAAGAGGAAATTTGCAATCTTCTTGTCAAAGAAGGTTATCTCGAATCTGTTGAGGTGGTCAAACAAGAACCTCAATCACAACTAAAAGTTGTCTTAAAATATGTCGGCAAGAACCCGGCCATAAGTAAATTACAACGAATTTCAAAACCAGGAAGAAGAGTCTACACCCCAGTTGATGGCATTAAGACTGTTTTGTCCGGCTACGGAGTTCGCGTTATTACAACCAATAAAGGTGTCATGACCGACAAAGAAGCCAAGAAACAAAATCTTGGTGGTGAAGTAATTTGTAAAGTCTGGTAATTAAATATGAGTTTAATTGGATCAAAAGCAATCAAAATCCCAGCATCAGTTACAGTTAATCAAGCTGATTCACTGATCACTGTTAAGGGACCCAAAGGAGAGCTTTCTTACAGCATTCCAACAGGCACCACAGTCACCATCGAGGCAGACGCTATCATGGTCAAACGCAAAAATGATGCTATCCAAACCAAGGCTAATCATGGTTTATGCCGCAGTCTGCTTCAAAACATGGTAACTGGCGTCAGCGACGGCTTTACTAAAAAGCTCGAGATGATTGGCACTGGTTATCGTGCTAAAAAACAAGGCAACAACTTATCCTTATCAGCTGGCTACTCCCATCCTGTCATTATTGAAGCTCCAGAGGGCATCAATTTAGACACCGAAACCGAAACCATTATTGTTGTCAGCGGTATTGATAAACAAATGGTCGGCGAAGTAGCTGCAAAAATCAGAGCTGTGAGAAAACCTGAGCCCTACAAAGGTAAAGGTATCCGATATCAAGGTGAAGTCATTCGCCGTAAAGCTGGTAAAGCTACTAAAGTCGGAGCCTAAAAAAGAAAGATAAATAAAACCTATGAAACAAGCAAAAATGAACATCCAGCGCAATAGTCGAAAGAAACGAGTGCGTTATCATCTTAAAGAGAATGACTCAAGACCTCGCTTACATGTCTTTCGATCCAACAAATATATGTATGCCCAAATCATTGATGATAATCAAGGTAAAACGCTTGCCGCTGCTACTCAACAGCAACTAAAAGATAATAAAGGTTCAAAAACCGAAAAGGCAGCTGCCGTCGGCAAGTTAATCGCCGAAAGAGCTAAAAAACAAGGCATTACTAAAGTTAAATTTGATCGCGGCTATTATAAATATCATGGTCGTGTCGCCGCTGTTGCCAAAGCAGCCAGAGAAAATGGATTGGAGTTTTAAGTATGAAACCAAAGAGTAATTTTCATAAGCAACCAGCCGTTAAAGAATTTCAAGAGAAAATTGTCCGCATTAGTCGCGTCAGCAAAAAGACCAAAGGCGGCAATCAAGCTAGTTTTTCAGTTATGGTCGTTGTCGGTGACAAAAAAGGTCGAGTCGGTGTCGCTATTGGTAAAGCTCCAGATGTGCTTTCCTCAATCAAAAAAGCCGTCCGCAAAGCCAAAAAGAACCTCATTCAAGTTCCTATGCGCAAAAGCACTATTCCTTTCACCATCGAATCAAAGCACGGTGCAGCCAAAATTATCCTAAAACCTGCTCCGGCAGGATCAGGTATTATTGCTGGCGGTGCAGTTCGTGCTGTTGTTGAGACCGCTGGAATCAGCGACATTGTCGGTAAAACCCTCGGTTCAAATAATAAAGCCAACAATGTTTATGCTACTTTCAAAGCTCTAAAAGAAATTGAACGTCTTGTTAGTGTTAAAAAGATTGAACTGAAAAAAACCAATACCACAGATAAAACTAATTCCAAGAAAAAGGAATAAGCCATGAAATTACATCAACTACCATCAATCACCACTAAATCAAAGAAACGCGTGGGCTTAGGCTATGGCTCAGGCAAAGGTGGTCATACCACTGGTCGCGGTCAAAAAGGTCAAAACTCCAGAAATGGTGTGCCTATTTGGTTTGAAGGTGGGCAACTTCCTCAAATCCGTCGTTTCCCTTTTATTCGTGGTAAATCTCGCTTTGACTCATTAAAGCGTGAAGTCCTTCCTATTAACCTTGATCAGCTAAGTAAACTAAAATCAGGTAGCAAAATTGATTTAAAAACCCTCGTCGATGCAAAAATCATTAGCGCAAAAGACCTAAAAACAAAAGACGTTAAAATTGTTGGAGATGGGAATGTAACTGTCCCTCTTACTCTAACTCTTCCAGCATCAAAATCTGCCGAAACTAAAATAGTTGCGGCTGGAGGTCAAGTAAATCGTGAGCAAGCTCAATAAGCTTCTAAATCAGATTAGACAAGTTCCCGAGCTAAAAAATAAGCTTCTCTTTACGGCATTCATTTTTGCAGTCTATCGACTTCTTGCTCACATTCCTGTTCCCGGTGTAGATTTGGCCCAAATCAAAAGTTTGTTCCTTCAAAACCAACTATTAAGTTTATTAAACATCTTTTCTGGCGGAACATTAGCTAATTTTTCCATCGTTGCCTTAAGTTTAGGGCCCTACATTAACGCTTCCATCATGTTTCAACTATTCACCATGGTTTTCCCTCAACTCGAAGCATTGAGTAAAGAGGGGGACTCAGGCCGCGAAAAAATCAACTATTACACTCGCTTGGTCACCATTCCCTTAGCCATTATTCAAGCTGTCGGTATCTATGCTCTCCTCTCAAGTCAACAAATCATCGTCGTTTCAAGCCCTCTTCAAACAGTGGCCATTGTCACCAGTATGGTTGCCGGTACCATGCTCCTCATGTGGCTTGGCGAATTGATCACTCAATACGGAATTGGCAACGGAGTCTCCATGCTTATTTTCGCCGGTATCGTCGCCGTACTGCCTGTATCAGCTTTTAGTACCATTTCTACTTCACAATCAACTCAATTAATGAACATCGTTATCTTTGTCATCATGAGTATTGCTGTTATTGCTGCCATTGTTTTCACTAATGAAGCCATCAGAAAGATCCCCATTCACTATGCCCGAAGGATGAGAGGCTCTATTGGTTACGGCACTCAAACAACTCATTTACCACTTAAACTGAACCAGGCCGGGGTTATTCCCATCATTTTCGCCGTGTCACTAGTTATGGTTCCTTCACTCTTGGGAAGGTTATTAACTGCCTCGGGAAATTTCCAATTAGTTAAAATTGGCGACTTCTTCAATACCAGTTTTAGCCCCCAATCTTTCTGGTATAACCTCATTTACTTCCTTTTAGTAGTTGGCTTCACCTATTTTTATACTGCTGTTGTCTTTGATCCAGAGAAAATCGCCGATGAAATTAAGAA
>QKAA01000064.1 GCA_003247275.1 bacterium
ACGAACACGATCTTTAGCCATACCGATAGTGAGGTTTGAGCCATAAATAGGAATATCAATATTTAACTGGGGCAAGATGTAGGGTAAGCCAGCAATATGATCATCGTGACCATGAGTTAAAACCATACCGACAATGCGATCGAGTTTGTCCATTAAATAGCTGACGTCAGGAATTAAAACATCAATTCCTAACATGGTGGTGTCAGGGAAACCGATACCACAATCGACAATTAATATTTGACCTTCATATTCGTAGACATACATGTTTTTGGTAACATTACCGATGCCGCCGATGGGAAGTAGCGAAAGTTTAGAATCCATAAATTGTTATTCTCCTTTTTTTGTTATTGTAGCTGATCAAAGCAATTCTGTGCGATACGTTGGTAAAAATTCTTTTACGTTCTGCGTGTTAATAGTAACAGATGGAGTGCCTTGTTCAACATGAATTCGGGCAATTTTTCTGACGATACCCTGAATAGTTCGCTGCAGGGTGCGGATACCTGAGTCATAACCCAAAGGGCGAATGATCTGAGGCCAAACGACATCTTCAACGACGATGGCATTATCGGGCAGATTAACTTCTTTGAGGGCTCGTGGCAGCAGGTAATTCTTGGCGATGATGAGTTTTTCAGCATCAGTGTAGGAAGGCATCATTAAAGGTTCCATACGATCCATAACCGCAGTGGCAATGTGGGTGGTGTTATTACAGGTGGCGACGAATACTGATCGAGATAGGTCAACGGGGAAATCAATGTAGTGGTCGATAAAACTTTGATTTTGCTCGGGATCAAGTAATTCGAGTAAGACGCCCATAACATCAGCACGATTTTCTTCAGACACACGATCAACTTCATCAAGCAGAATGACTGGGTTGTTGGCCCCAGCGCGAATTAGAGCCTTAATTACTTGGCCGGGTTCAGCCTCAAGATGTAAGCGTGATTGACCACGCAAATCCCGGGCGGAACCTAAACCACCAAAGGGAAGACGAACGAAAGGTTTGCCTAGGGCCTCTGCCACGGCTTTAGCAAAGGTGGTTTTACCGCTTCCAGCTAAACCTACTAAAAGCATGACTGGGGAGCGGTGCAAACTGTTAGGATCTTTTTCAGCTAATTTGATGATGGATAAATATTCTAAAATTCTGTCTTTTAAATCTTGTAAACCGTAGTGGTGTTGATCCAAAATTTGTCGGGCTTGATTGAGATCTAAGTTCCCTGAAACTGATTTATGCAAGGGAATTTTGACAATCCAATCAAGATAGTGGCGAATTCGTTCTGAGGTTTCAAAATAGGTACTGGAATTTTCTGATCTTTCTAACTCAGAAAACATCCGGTTCACTTTTTGAACCAAACCTTCTGGAAGACTAGCTCCCGCGATTTGCTGTTTTAAGGCGTCAATATCTGTGTGATTTTGTTCATCCATATGTTTCATTATGTCCGATTTGTTGTGCGGATTAAAGAGTGATCGCACTATAATTCATAGAATTGAGAAGTTATTTAGAAAGAAGTGTTTAAAAAGTAAGAGTAAGGGAACCACTTCCAGAAAATCCAGCTGCAGAACCTTGACCCGTAATTGGCACGAGTTTCCCCTGTTTATTAACCGTCCCAGTAAACGTGGCTGAAGCTGGTACGGGCAAACCAAATGGATTGCAACTGCCATACGCTTTACCACTAATGGTACCTTTGTCATTGCCGTCAAAGTTACCATTGATAGTACCAGCGCAATCACCATCAAAATTGCCAGCTACTACTCCCCCTTCTAAAGGAATATTCATAGTGATAGTAACGTTATAACTTTTTTTGGAGAAGTTACCCACGGCAGTCACGGTCATTTCTGGATCAGGAGTTGGAGTGGGAGTGGCCTGCAAACATTCACCAATGGGAGTGTCACCGCAGCGAGTGGTGTAGCTGATATAGCCCAAATCGGCGCCAATAATTCCACCAAGAAATAAGATAAGAATCAACAAAATGAGAAAAATTGTCGCAAACCCTGACTGTTTACTAGTCATAAAGACAGCATATCATATCTTTTTTGGTGGAGTTTTTTTCAGGAATTGGAATTTAAGTGAGGATTTCTATTCTTTTATTTCTAGTGTGATGACCGGTGAGAATTTTAAAAGATGATGAGGGCAGTTCAAAATATTCAGCTAATGCTTCTATTAGTAGTTTATTAGCTTGGTTGTTCTCAGGTTTTGCTTTGAGAGTCACTTCATACTTATTTTCGTCAATTTTGGTGATGGTGTTTTTCTTGGAATCTGGAGTGACAACAATGTTAATAATCATCTAAAAACTTGCTTGATGTTTTTAATAATATTTAGGTCGTATTGTTTCCCCTCGATCCAATCATTAATTCCGGGCCAATTGTATTCTGGTTTATATAATAAATCCTCTTCGTATAAACGCTTTATATCCTCTGTAGAAAAGTATTTTGCGTCACTTATTTCATCAAGATCGAGTGTCAAACTTCCTCCTACTACTTTACCGGTGAATACAAAACCTATGCTGCTTAGAAAATCTCCTTTATCTAGGGTATAGATGCCCGTGATAGATAAAGGTTTAATAATCAATCCTGTTTCTTCTTCGGCTTCCCGCATTGCAGTTTGAATTGGATTTTCGTGTGGACGCATTCTTCCTGCTGGAGGACCCCATTTATTTTCTTTTCCTTCTCTGGCTTGTTGCAGCAATAAAAGTCGACTAAATTCGTCTTCTATTAAAATAGCGGCTGAAATCCTGACTGGTAATCTTTCGCGATGCTCTGGATGTTGCATGTTATCAAAACCCCGGATTGCTCCGGGGTTTATTTTTTCTTTTTAAAGGTTTAGCGGCGAGGTCTTGAATCGAAGTCATTGTGACGACGAGGTCCTCGGTCTCCACCTCTATCTCCACCGTTTCGGGGACGGAATCCACCTCCGCGGCCGGAGCCGTTGCCACCGCCACCATTATTGCGGCGTTCTTGTTTGGCAGCCATTTCCTCTTCAGGAGTTAGCGTCGTTAGGTTAATTCTGCCCATGTTGTCGATTTCACTGACACGAACATGGAGAGTATCACCAATACTGACTACATCATGTGGATCTTTAACAAACTCTGTTGAGAGTTGGGAAACGTGGACTAAACCAGATTTTCCAGGAAGAATGTCGACAAAGGCGCCAAAGTTTTCAATTCGGGAAACGGTACCATCATATTCTTCACCAGGCTCAACTTCTTTGACGATGCCGGTGACCATGGCTACTGCTTTGGCGATAGCTTCAGCGTCAGTGGAACTGATGTAAACACTACCATCTTCTTCAATATCCACTTGGGCGCCGGTAACTTCGATAATGTTTTTAATCATCTTGCCACCAGGTCCAATCACGGTTCCAATCATATCGACTGGAACTTTGACGACTTCGATCTTGGGAGCGTACTTGGAGAGTGTGGCTCGAGTTTCTGGCAAGGTAGCTAACATGGATTCAAGAATAAAGATGCGGGCATCTTTGGCTTGACCTAAGGCTCGCTCTAAGACGTCCATGGGGATACCTTTAACTTTAATGTCCATCTGCATAGCAGTAATGCCATCTCTAGTACCAGCGACTTTAAAGTCCATATCGCCAGTGTGATCTTCCATACCTTGAATATCGGTTAGGACAACGTATTTATCACCATCAACCATTAAGCCCATGGCTATACCAGCAACGGGTTTTTTGATGGGGACACCAGCATCCATTAACGAAAGGGTGGAACCACAGACAGAAGCCATAGAGGTAGAACCATTACTGGACATCAACTCATTGACTACTTGAATGGTGTAAGGGAACTCTTCCATGGAAGGAAGCATGGGCTCAAGAGCGCGTTCGGCTAAGGCACCATGACCAATTTCGCGACGAGAAGGATAGCCAACACGACCAGTTTCACCAACGGTGTAAGGGGGCATACTGTAGTGGTGAATGTAGTGTTTTTCCTCTTCACTTTCCATGGTTTCGATCAATTGATTCATGGAAGGAGCACCAAGTGTGGTGATAGTGAGGGTTTGGGTAGAACCGCGCTTAAACATGGCTGAACCATGAGTGCGAGGAAGTAATCCAACCTCAGAAGAAAGTTGACGAATTTCGGTTAGTTTTCGACCGTCGGGACGAATGTCTTCGTGGATGGTTTGACGACGAGCTTCGTGCTTAATCATGTCATGAATGACTTGAGCAACATCAGCTCGAACAAAGTCGGGATATTTTTCGACAATGGCGTCGATGGCGTCATCTAAACCTTCAAGTGGTTGAAGGGTAGCTTCAGCTTTAACCCAAGCTTTGACTTGGTCATTTTTAACTTCTGATTTGACGGCTTCAACACAAGCGTCACTGGGGACTTTGGGAGTGAAAGTAGCTTTGGCTTTACCCCAAGTTTTACACCAGGTTTCGATTTCGGTGGAAATACGAGCATTTTCTGATTGAGCTAGTTTGAAAGCTTCAAGCATTTGGGCTTCGGAAACCTCTTTAGCAGCGGCTTCGAGCATGACGGTAGCGGTTTTGGAACCGGTAATGGTTAAGTCTAAGTCAGACGTTTCTCGTTCAGTGTAGGTGGGATTGATAATGAATTCTTTGGTTTCACTATTTAAACCAACGCGAACACCAGAAACGGGACCTTCCCAGGGAATAGATGAACCGGTTAAGGCGGCTGAGGCGGCATACATAGCCACCATGTCAGCATCATTTTCGCCATCGGCAGAAAGCACCATGGCAATAACCTGAACTTCGTTCATAAAACCGTTGGGGAAGAGAGGACGAATGGTACGATCAATGACGCGGCCCTTAAGGACTGCCTCATCTGAGGGACGACCATCACGTTTGACCCAACGAGAACCCTTGATCTTGCCACCTGCATAGAGTTTTTCTTGATATTCAACCGATAAGGGGAAGTAGCCTAAATTTTCGTTTAAGCGTCCCATGACGGCTGTAACATGAACGACAGTGTCGCCCATGCGGGCTAAAACGGCAGCGGTTGCTCTTTCAGCAAACTTGCCAGTTTCTAAATAAAGTTGTTTACCACCGATATCGATGGTTGTGGATTTAATATCCATATATGTGTTGTGGGGAATAGCACAAAGCTGTTGCAAACTCTGCTATTTAAAGATCTCGGAACCAGAAGCGGGCAGATCCACTTCGAGTGCTGAAGTCTTTAAATGCAGTTAATGCGTGAGCCGGAATTCCCCGACTCCTTTTTAATTTTTATTAATTACTATTGTAACTTACTTTGACAGTTCGAGCTTACCAATGAGTTCTTTATAGCGATCTTCGTTTTTATCCATGAGGTATCTGAGTAAACGTCGACGTTTACTGACCATTTTGAGTAAACCACGGCGGGAATGATCGTCTTTTTTGTGAACTTTTAAGTGCTCGGTTAGCTGATTAATTTTTTCGGTTAACAGGGCAACTTGAACTTCTGGAGAACCAGTGTCGCCGGAACTTGTACCGAATTTTTTAATAATTTCTTGTTTGGCTGTAGTTAGTAAAGCCATACATGTCTTTCTTATGATCGTGGTGTAACAAAAGAATTATTTCTTTTTTTAGTTACAGCTACTTGAGCTGATCTCAAGGCGGATCACACGCATTAATTTAATAGAATTCTGCCAGGGATTGTATCATGAATCAGACTATTTAGCCATTGCTTTGGGCAACGGGAGCTTTGGTGGCTTTTAGAATTTTTGGTTCAAGCCATTCTTGAGGGATTTCTTGTTGTTGAGGTTCAAGAGTTTGAGTTTCGTTAGCGCTGGTCATTTCTACAGCAGTGGCTGTGGGAACGTTTTCTTCCTGATTAGGAAGAGACAACATGATACGAGTACCGCCAGCACGAATGAGTTTGGCGACGGTTTCAAAGGTGATGGCAGTCACGGTTTGAAGTTGTAATTTATCAGTGACCACGTCGATAGCGGCAAGAAGGTTAGTAGCCACATCAGGAACCATAGCTAATCCTAAATCGGTAATCAATTGAGTGGTGTATTCGGCTAAAGAAGAAGCTTCTGGTTTATTACAGTGATAGGTAGCAAAAGAAGCAGGCTTTAAGCGGTTGATAGCCACAGTAGGAGTCTCGGTAAAGAGTGAGGGCTCGGCAGCATAAATGCTACCTAAGTCATCAAAACCTGAGGCCCCAACAGTAAAGATAATGTCGGCTCGAGCTCCAGCAAGGGAGAAGCTGACAGCGTTACTCTGAAGAGGATTAGCGCCTTTTTTAGGGGTAATAACTAAATTGAAGATTTTTTCTGATTCATCAAGATTGTAACTGACTTTATCGACACTATCGCGATTATCAATTTTTAAAGATACAACCAAGTTTTTATTACCGATTTTTTGGGTAATTCGATCTGATTGTTTGAGAGGATATTGACTGAAATCCAATGGTGTTCCACAGGCAATATAGGCCTTTTTACCATTGTTCTCTAAGGCAATAGCTAAACTCAAGGCAGAAGCAATACTATCGGGACCAGGATTCTGGGGAAGAAGAACTAATGACTCTTCAGCCTTCTCAAGTAATGATTTGATGGCAGTAATCTCTTGACTCATAGAATTTGACAAGGTTTTTAAACCTTATTAATTTTTCTTATAGGATTCTAACACATCCCCTACCTTAAAGTCAATGTAACTGCCAAAAACAATGCCGCACTCAGTGCCGCTTTTGGCGAGTGGAATATCTTCTTTGCCGCGTTTGAGAGAACGAATTTTGGGATCGGTGATAATTTTATCTTCGCGAATGAGGTGGAGACGATGACGTTTGGCAATTTCACCAGATTTAATCTTACAACCAGCGATTTTATCGCCTTTCATCTCAAAAATGGCAATAATTTCAGCTTCTCCGAGTTTGACCTCATCGATAGTTGGTTCCATCAGTTTGAGCATCTTTTCCTCAAGATATTCAAGGAGTTTGTAGATGATGGTGAAACTGTTGATGGTAATACCTTCGATTTTGGCCAATTTTTTGGCTGATGAGGTAATGGGAACACCAAAGCTAATGATTTCGGCATCGGTGGAATCAGCAAGTAAAATATCTGATTCAATAACCTGACCGACGGATGAGCCAATAAGGGTGAAATCGGTACTAATGCTCGATTTTATGGCTTCTAGGGTACCTTCGGTATCAGCTTTGATAATTAGGTTACAAGTTGGTTTTTCTTCTTCTTCCGCGTCTTTATCAACAACGGCAGCTTCTTCAACTGGAGTGACTTCGGTTGGTTTAGTGGTAATACTTGAGCCAACTTGAGGAACTGATTTAAAACCGATAATTTCGACGGGATCTCCAGGATAAACAGTTTTGACTGACTTGCCGAATTGATCGAATAAACCTCTGATTTTGAGCTGATCTTGGCCAATATAGACCTGATCGCCAATGTGAAGCGTGCCTTGCTTGACGATAACCGAGGCAGTGGCGCCGCGGCGACGATCGTTACCTGATTCAATAATGACTGCTTCGACTTCTGCTTCAGGGTCAGCTTTTAAGTCCTCAAGATCAGCAACGAGCAAAATCATATCGAGTAGTTCGGCAACACCTTCTTTTTTAATGGCAGAGATTTCAACCATAGGCGTTTGACCACCGTAGCCTTCACAGAAAATCTGATGCTCAGTCAGTTGAGCTTTAAGCATATCGGCGGAAAAACCAGGCAAATCTTTTTTATTGGCAGCAACTATGAGCTGACAATTTGAAGCTTGAATGTGTTTGATGGATTCGACTGTTTGAGGTTTGATTCCCTCAACTCCAGAGATAACTAGGATAACGATATCAGTGATGGTGGCTCCCCGTTGACGCATGCTGGCAAAAGCAGCGTGGCCTGGAGTATCGATGAAGGTAATTTTTTTACCTTGATGCTCGACTTGATAGGCGCCAATATGTTGGGTAATTCCGCCGGCTTCTCCCTCAGTGATTCGACTTTGACGAATGGCGTCAAGAAGGGTGGTTTTGGCGTGGTCGAAATGACCTATAATGGTTACGATGGGAGGGCGAGTAGAAAGAGCCATAGGCACCTACCTTTTCTTGTTATTTGTTATCTGTGAGCAGGGCGCTGATTTTTTCGGCAGCCTTGGGACCAATGCCTTTGATGGAGGTTAATTCTTCTCTCTTATCAGCAAGGTCAGTTAAAGTTTCGATACCAGCTTCTTTGAGTAAGGTTTTGGTTTTGTCAGGCAACTCAAGATCATCAACAGTGGGATTTTCTCCGGTTGAGGCCATGATTTTTTCACCTGAACTACCTTCGATATCAAGTTTGTAGCCAGTCAATTTGGCAGCGAGGCGGACATTTTGACCACCTTTACCAATAGCCAGCGAAAGCTGATCATCGGGAACGACGATGGTGGCTTGTTTGTTGTCGGTATCTAGGGTAATTTCGACATTTTCAGCTGGAGCGAGAGCTGCGGCAATGAAACTTTCAGTGTCGCTGGTGTATTGAATAATATCGATTTTTTCGTTGTTAAGCTCGTTTATAACCTCTTGAACGCGGATACCTTTTTGGCCAACACAGGAACCAACGGGATCGACACCGGATTGAGTTGAATCAACGGCAATTTTGGTGCGAATGCCTGGTTCGCGAGCGATGGCTTTGATTTCGACTGCACCTGAAGAAACTTCAGGAACTTCGCGCTTAAATAATTCGGAAACTAATTCTGCGGCGCCGCGAGAGACGATGATTGATTTACCGCGCATGGTCTCGCGAATATCACTGATGTAAACGGTAATTCTTTGATTCATGCGGTAAAATTCACCACGCATTTGCTCTTCTGGTGGCATAAATCCTTGGCCGCGACCAATATCAACGATGACGTTTTTGCCATCGAAACGTAAGACCATACCGGTCATGATAGTACCAACTTTGTCAGTATATTCAGAAATAATGGCATCTTTTTCAGCTTCTCTGACGCGTTGGAGGATTACTTGTTTGGCGGTTTGGGCGGCAATCCGACCAAATCCTGGAGGAGTAATGTCAACTTGTTT
>QKAA01000090.1 GCA_003247275.1 bacterium
TAATAACATTGATGGCAACTAAGCCTTGATTGGCACCGGGGATTGTTCCACTTAGCCATACTTGATTAATTTGTTGATCGAATTTAACTACTTGGAGATTTCTGACCGTGTTGGTTTCATTTCCATAACGACCGGCCATTTTTTTACCTTTGTGAACTCGGCCGGGAGTGGTGCCTTGGCCAATAGAGCCAGGAGCGCGCCAACGATCGGATTGACCGTGGGTTTTAGGTCCACCTTTAAAACCCCAGCGCTTCATAACACCAGAAAAGCCGCGACCTTTGGTGGTACCGGTGACTTGAACAATATCACCAACGGTAACTACTTGATCAAAAGAAATGTTGTCGCCCACTTTAATTGTTTCTGTATTATCGACGAGGATTTCTTTTTGGCACTTTTGAGTTTTTTTAGTTTGTACGTCAACCTTAATAGCTTGATAGCCATCAACTTCAACTGTTTTAACTTGAGCCACAGTTAAAGGGGCCACGTCAACTATTGTGACTGGTATACGTTTGCCTGATTTTGTCCAGGCTTGTGTCATGTTGGTTTTAGTACCAAAAAATGTTTTCATAACTATTCTCAACTAAAAAGCGGCTTGTTGTTGACGGCCGCTTTATTGAGGTCCGTTTCAATAATTTTGCTGCGCGCTACTTACCACATGGGGTAGCATACAGCATTACATTTTAATTTCAATGCCAACTCCAGCTGGAAGCTCGAGATGCATGAGTGAGTCTATGGTTTTACCCGTAGGCTTGACGATATCGACTAAGCGTTTGTGAGTTAAGATATGAAACTTCTCACGGGCGTTTTTGTCGGTATGAGGAGAAGTAAGGACGGTAAACTGCTTCTTGTCGGTTGGGAGAGGAACTGGTCCGGCAACTTGAGCTCCGGTTGTCAAAGCGGTGTCGACAATCTTTTGTGCAGCTTCATCGATAACTCGATGGTCGTATGATTTTAATCTAACTCTGATTCGGCTTTGTGCCATATTCGCCTTTTTTTATTTTTTCATCTTTAGTCACAAGTCCCCCGAATATCGGGGGAACTTATGACATAAATCAATATATTATTTAACAATCTTTGTAACAGCGCCTGCTCCAACTGTCTTACCACCTTCGCGGATAGCGAAGCGAAGACCGTTTTCCATAGCTGCTGGTTGAATTAATTTAACAACCATCTTGGCGTTGTCGCCTGGCATAACCATCTCAACACCTTCTGGTAAAGTGATTTCACCAGTAATATCAGTTGTTTTGATGTAGAACTGAGGTCGGTATCCTGAGAAGAAGGGACTGTGACGACCACCTTCATCTTTGGTTAAGATATAAACTTCAGCTTCGAACTCGGTGTGAGGGGTAATAGAACCGGCTTTAGCCAGAACTTGACCACGCTCAATTTGATCTTTTTCAACACCGCGGAGAAGAATACCGACGTTATCGCCAGCTTGTCCTTCATCGAGAGTTTTTCTAAACATCTCGACGCCAGTGACAACTGATTTCTTGGTATCAGTAATACCAACAATTTCAATTTCTTCACCGACTTTAACTTTACCGCGCTCGATACGACCGGTAGCAACGGTACCACGACCCTTGATAGAGAAGACGTCTTCGACAGCCATTAAGAATGGTTTGTCAATTTCGCGCTCAGGAACTGGAATGTATTCATCAACTTTATCCATGAGTTCCATGATGGCGTCTTGAGCCTTTTCATCACCTTCAAGAGCTTTGAGGGCTGAAACACGAACGATAGGAGTTTCGTCGCCAGGATATTGATACTTGGTTAAAAGTTCACGAATTTCCATTTCGACGAGGTCGAGAAGTTCTGGATCGTCAACCATGTCACATTTGTTAAGAGCAACAACGAGCTTAGGAACGTTAACTTGGTGAGCCAAGAGAATGTGCTCGCGAGTTTGAGGCATAGGACCATCGGTTGCAGCGACAACAAGAATGGCACCGTCCATTTGGGCTGCACCAGTAATCATGTTTTTGATGTAGTCAGCGTGACCTGGAGCATCAATGTGAGCGTAGTGTCTCTCTTTTGTTTCATATTCAACGTGAGTAACGTTAATGGTAACGCCACGAGCTTTTTCTTCGGGGGCGTTATCGATGTCATTGTAATTTAATGCTTTGGATAAACCTTTTTTAGCCAAAGTAGTTGTAATAGCAGCTGTTAACGTGGTTTTACCGTGGTCGACGTGACCGATGGTACCAATGTTAACGTGCGGTTTGGTGCGCTGATATGTGTCTGCCATGTTTCTCCTTATATATATACTTTTTTATTAATTAATTATTGGTTACTATTTGGTTTTTTGGCACTAATAACCTGGTCGGCAATCTGCGATGGGACAATCTCGTAGTGAGAGGGTTCCATATAGTAGTTGGCACGACCTTGAGTAATGCTCCGCAGAATTGTAGCATACCTCGATAACTCTGCCAAGGGGACAAGTGCAGTAATTATACGAGCATTTCCTCTGGTGTTAGAATCGAGAATTTGAGAGCGTTTGGCAGAAAGGTCGCCAATAACGTCACCCATAAAATCTTCTGGAGTAGTAACTTCCACCTTCATGATTGGCTCAAGCAAAGAGAGGTTAGCTTTTTTAACGGCTGATTGGAGAGCCATAGAACCGGCAATCTTAAAGGCCATTTCAGAAGAGTCAACATCGTGATAGGTACCGTCATAGACGATAACTTTCATGTCAACGATGGGGTAACCGGCTAACACACCATTTTCCATGGCTTCTTTAACACCTTTTTCGATAGCGGGAATAAATTCTTTAGGAATGGCACCACCAGTAATTTCGGAAACAAACTCGAAACCTTCACCACGGTTTTTGGGTTCAATTCTGATTAAACAGTGACCGTATTGACCGTGACCTCCAGTTTGGCGGATGTATTTACCTTCAGCTTCGGCATTTTGAGTAATGGTTTCGCGATAAGCAACTTGAGGATTACCGACATCGGCACCAACGGAGAATTCCCGTTTCATACGATCAACAATGATGTCTAAGTGAAGTTCACCCATACCAGCGATAATAGTTTGGCCAGTATCGTGATCAACTTTGACTCTGAAGGTAGGATCTTCTTCGGAAAGGCGAGCAAGAGCCACACCCATTTTTTCTTGATCAGCTTTGGTTTTGGGTTCGATAGCTAAAGAGATAACTGGTTCGGCGAATTCAATTCCCTCATAGGTAATTGGATGAGTTTCATCACAAAGAGTGTCACCAGTTTTGGTGTCTTTAAGACCGACGACAGCGACAATCTCACCAGCTTGGGCTTGCTTTATTTCTTCACGATCGTTGGCGTGCATGAGTAACAAGCGGCCAATGCGTTCTTTGGAGCGTTTGTTGGCGTTTAAGGCATAGGATCCGGCTTCAAGAGTTCCGGAGTAAACACGAACATAGGTTAATTTTCCAACATGAGGATCAACTTGGATTTTGAAAGCTAAACCAGAGAAAGGCTCTTCGGGAATTAGTTTTCGGGCTTCTTCTTGTTCGGTTTTGGGGTTAATGCCCTTAATTTCTTTAATATCGACGGGACTGGGGAGGTATTCAACCACTGCGTCAAGAAGGGGCTGAACGCCTTTGTTTCTTAAGGATGATCCACAAAAGATGGGGACAAGTTTGTAACCAATGGTGGCCTTGCGAAGGGCAACTTTAATCTCGTTAACGGAGATTTCTTGACCTTCGAGGAATTTCTCCATTAAGGCATCGTCAGTTTCAGCGACTTGTTCAATTAATTTTTCGCGATACTCTTTGACTTGATCGACCATGTCAGCGGGAATGTCGACTTCTTTGTATTTAGCGCCAGTTTCATCGCCTTCCCAAATGAGAGCTTTTTCATCGAGTAAAAGTACGACTCCCTTGAAATCACTTTCTTGACCGATAGGAAGAGTCATAATGGCGGGCTTAACACCTAATTTTTCTTTGATGTCGTCGACAACCATGAATAAGTCGGCACCAATTTTGTCCATTTTATTGACGAAACAAATGCGAGGAACTTTGTATTTATCGGCTTGGCGCCAGACAGTTTCAGATTGGGACTGAACACCTTCATTACCATCGAGAACAGTGACGCCACCATCGAGAACGCGTAATGAACGCTCAACTTCGGCGGTGAAATCAACGTGGCCTGGAGTATCGATAATATTAAATCGGAAAGCATCTTTAGGCATGGCAGTTTCGAAAACGGGAGTCCAGAAAGCGGTGGTAGCGGCGGAAACAATGGTAATACCGCGCTCGCGTTCTTGAGCCATCCAGTCCATTTGGGTGTCACCCTCATCAATGTTTCCAATCTTGTAGGTTCTACCAGTGTAAAAAAGAATACGTTCGGTAGTAGTGGTTTTACCAGCATCAATATGCGCGATAATACCAATATTTCTGATGTGATCTAAAGGAACTTGTTGAGAATGATCTTTTGAAGTAGCCATATTACCTTATTTATATCCAATTAATAATCTCGTTTGATGATTTTTGACGATCAATTAACGACCTACCATCTGAAATGAGCGAAGGCTTTGTTGGCCTCAGCCATTTTGTGCATGGTTAGTTTCTTCTGAATTGATCCACCCTGATTGTTCATAGCATCCATGATTTCGGCTGCTAATTTGTCAGCGAAGGTGTGAAATTCAGAATTGGGGCGTTTATTTGCCTCAAGAACCAACCAGCGGATGGCAAGAGCGAAGGCTCTTTTACCTTTAACGGGGGTAGGAACTTGATAAGCAGCTCCACCAACACGACGAGAACGAACTTCGATTTTGGGAGTAATGTTCTCGAGAGCGGTTTCGAAAACCATTAATGGTTCTTGTTTGGTTTTAGCGGCAACAATTTCAAAAGCATTGTAAACCTGTTTTTGAGCAACACTCTTTTTACCATCAACCATGACACGATTGACTAGTTTGGTTACTTCTGGAGATTGGTAAACGGGATCGGGAGTTATATCGCGATGATAATTTTTCTTAGTTCTCATATAACCTTTTTATGCAGAAGCACCCTTTCCTTCAGATTTTCTAACACCGTATTTACTGCGTGAACTCTTACGGTTTTCAACACCAGCACAGTCAAATTTACCTCTGACGATGTGATATTTAACACCGGGAAGGTCTTTGACGCGTCCACCTCTAACTAAAACGATAGAGTGTTCAGCTAAATTATGGCCTTCACCTTGAATATATGCAGTTACTTCTTGACGATTAGAAAGACGAACACGAGCAACTTTTCGCAAAGCGGAGTTTGGTTTCTTTGGCGTCATGGTTTTAACTAAGGTACAGACACCACGTTTTTGAGGATTGGTGGTGGCAACGTGACGTCGGTCTTTAGCGTTATAGCTTCTTCTTAAAGCCGCACCTTTGACGGTTTTTTGTTTAGTTCTTCGCCCTTTGCGAATAAGTTGGTTAATTGTTGGCATATTTTATTTTTTGTCTTTCTTGTCTTTTGTTAACTTTGTTTGTTATTTGATACCTTTTCCTCAAAAAGTAAAGATTACTCTGTAATAACAGCTCGTTCGGGAGATGTTGGAATAAGGCGACCAATGATAACATTCTCCTTCAAACCTATCAAGTAGTCTTCCTTTCCTTGGATGGAAGCTTCGGTCAAAATATTGGTGGTTTCTTGGAAAGAAGCAGCTGAGAGCCAACTTTGGGTGTGTAAACTGGCAGAAGAGACTCCAAGCATAATAATTTGAGCGGTAGCTGGTTCACCACCTTCGGTAATGACAGCTTGATTTTCTCGGTTAAAGGCGGCTTTATCAATTATTTCTCCAGGGAGAAGACTGGTATCACCTGAGGATTCAATAACCACTTTATCGGACATACGTCGGATAATCACTTCAAAGTGTCGGTCATGAATCGGAATTCCCTGAGATTCATAGACTGATTGAATTTCATCAACCAAATAGGTCTGAGCTCCAAGGAGTCCACGAATGGCCAAGACTTCTTTGATGTCTAAACTACCAGCGGTTAATTGAGTGCCGGGACCAACAATATCGCCTGTGGCAACTTTAAGAATACTGGCTAAAGGTGCTGTGTACTCTTTGATCTCAACTGGTTTTGAAGATGATTTGATGGTGATTTTGTAGGAATTATCCAGCTCATCCACGGTGACTTCTCCAGCAATTTCAGCGATAGGAGCAACATTTTTGGGAGTTCTGGTTTCAAATAATTCTTCAACGCGAGGTAGACCTTGAGTCACGTCTAAACCGACGATACCACCAGCGTGTTTGACCCGCATGGTTAACTGGGTACCTGGCTCACCAATACTTTGAGCAGCGACGACGCCGACTGGAGCACCCAAAGTCACGATCTCTTTGGTAGAGAAGTCGCGACCATAACATTTGGCACATAAGCCAAAAGGAGCCTCACAGGTAAGGGGCGAATAGACATCTGCTTCTTCGACTTTGGCAGCGGCAATGAGTTCAACCAAGTCTTCGTCGATGATTTGATTTTTGGCGACGATAACCTCTTTGGTCTCGGGGTTGACGATGTCACTGGCAGCAATGCGGCCCAAAATGCGTTTGGTGAAGAGTTGTCCGCGGCGAATACCGGTGGACAAGGTTATGTGATTTTCAGTACCACAGTCTTCATAGCGAATGATGGCATCGTGAGCCACGTCGACTAAACGACGAGTTAAGTAACCAGCATCAGCGGTTTTAAGAGCTGAATCAGTTAAACCTTTTCTGGAACCACGAGTGGAGGTCACGTATTCGAAAATGGATAAACCTTCACGGAAGTTACTCTTGGTGGGAAGTTCGACGATTTTTCCTAAAGGATCAACAACGAGTCCGCGCATAGCGCCGAGCTGTTTGACCTGATCTTTAGAAGCACGAGTTCCACCAGAATCGATGATGATTTTAACTGCATTAGTTGGATCGTAGGCTGACCAAGTTTTATCAGCGATATCATCAGTGGTTTCCATCCAGATTTCTTGGGTTAAACGACGTTTTTCTTCTGAGGTAATTAAACCCATTTTGTAGTTATCTTGAACTGATTCTGCTTTTTTGTTGGCTGAATCAATGATATTTTTCTTATCATCAATCATGATGTTGTCAGCAACTGACACAGAAAGGCCAGATACGGTAGCAGCCCAGAAACCTAAGTTCTTGAATTCATCAATGAATTGAACAACTCTTTCTTTGGGATAGAACTTGATAGCTTTTCGGACCAAATCTTTAACCACACCAACACTAATTGGTGAATTAAGGAATTGGAGTTTTTCTGGTAGGACTTCATTTAATAAAATGCGACCAACTGAAGTTTCGGTGATGCCACCTTTCAGATTCTCAGATTGAGGTAATCTAACTTTAATCGGTTGGCGAAGACCAATGGCTTGAGATTGATACGCCAAAATTGCTTCTTCTTGATTAGCAAAAATGGTCGGATGCATGGATACTTCTGGATCAAGAGTGGTCATGTAGTATGAACCCATAACCATTTCTTTGTTAGGAACGGTAATAGGAGATCCATCAGCGGGTTTTAATAAGTTGGAATCTGGCATCATTAAAGCAATAGCTTCTTCTTGAGCGGCTTTAGAGAGGGGCACGTGGACAGCCATTTGGTCACCATCGAAGTCAGCGTTGTATCCAGCACAGACACAAGGATGGATACGGATAGCGTTACCCTCAACTAAGACAGGGAAGAAAGCTTGAATACCCAGTTTGTGCAGAGTGGGAGCACGGTTTAGGAGCACAGGATGGTTTTCAATAATGCGCTCTAAGATGTCGTAGACTTCTGGGGTTCTTCTGGCTAAAGCGTGTTTGGCTGATTTAACGTTAGGAGCAATACCAGCTTTAATGAGTTCGCGAAGCACGTAGGGTCTGAACATTTCGAGAGCCATGTCTTTGGGCAAACCACATTCGTTTAAGTTGAGTTCTGGACCGACAACGATAACCGAGCGACCTGAATAGTCAACACGTTTACCGAGTAAGTTTTGACGGAAACGACCCTGTTTACCTCGTAACATTTCAGAGAGAGATCGAAGTTCTTTTCTGACTCTTCTGGTGGTGTCTTTACTTTGGGAAGAATCAATTAAAGCGTCGACGGCTTCTTGAAGCATGCGTTTTTCGTTGCGCAAAATGATTTCAGGAGCACCAAGATCAATCAGGTGTTTTAAGCGGTTGTTACGATTGATAACTCGGCGATAGAGGTCATTTAGGTCAGAACTGGCGAAACGACCACCGGACAATTGAACCATAGGACGAAGATCGGGAGGAATAACGGGAACAACTCTCATGATCATCCATTCAGGATTGGTGGAAGATTTCTTCATGCCTTCAGCCACACGTAAGCGTTTGGTAGCTTTAATCTTTTTGGCACCAGTGGCTTCATGACTCTCTTCACGAAGTTTAGCAACGAGTGATTCGAGATCGATATTTCTGATTAATTCGAGGATAGCTTCGGCACCCATACCAACTCGAAGATGGTCTGCTGCATCGTAGTCTAATAACTTGAGATATTCATCTTCGGTCACAATAGCTTTGACTTCTAAGCGTTTGACTATATCTTTGACTGCCTTAAAGACGTTGTCAGCATTAACGAGCTCGTTATCAAGATTGGCCTTAATTTGTTGAATTTTTTGTTTACTCTTTAAGGTTGTTTCATTGATTTTGAGGTCTTGTTGTTCTTTATTTTTGGTGTGCTCTTTAATGCTTTCAAGCGTGGTTTGAAGATTCTCAGTCTCTTTTTCGATGGCTTTTTTGGCATCAGATTTGAGCTCATCTTTCTTCATTTCTACATCTTGATCGAGCTGTTCCATGATCTCTTTGCGTCGTTCATCATCAACTGAGAGA
>QKAA01000001.1 GCA_003247275.1 bacterium
ACAACAGCTTTTTCTTATCCCGAAAGCGTCTAAATAACAACCCTCCCGCTGCTCTCCAATCTCGTCGCCTCATCCAGTACTGAATTTGAATTGACTGTTGCTCAAACGGAAATAACCACCACGCTGCAATTATTCCATCAATCAACTCTAACAACAGCGATAAAACCAAACCTATGATAAATAACCACCACGACCCCCCAAAACCTAACCACCCCACTACCCCTGCATAAATAAGCCACACCAAACCGGACAGTAAATAATTCATACCTCTACTCTAGCAAATAACCCCGTCTTCCACCAATATTAAAACCCTATTTCGTCAACGGCTCTCCTTTTTTTAACTTACCCAATGCCCACATAAATAATCGCCCCTTATTGGTCACATGCGGCGCATCAATCACAAATGATCGCGCCTTCTCTAGCACCGCCCTATCCACTGTTTTAGCCAACTTTATATACATACCTCGCCGATTTTCCTCGCCCATCTCGCATGCTAATCGATAACCATAATCCTGAAATTCCCGAGTAATGTGCCCCCCCTTATCCTCCAGCGCAAACTTGGTGAGAACATCCCTAATTGAACTAGGCTTAGTCGTCTTCTTCTGATTCATCACTTCTCTTCTTTTCTGGCGTCAAAACAAAACCGCTTCATATCCACATGCAAATCATCAATAAAACCTACCCCTTCTGACTCTAATCGCTGTCGATGTTCCCTTGATCCACCAAAAGCAAATGATTCGCTGACACGCCCTTCTTTCGTTACCACCCGATGACAAGGAGTCCCTTTATCCCGATTTGCATGTAGTGCCCAACCCACCTTTCGCGCATCCTTCGTTCCCACTAATCGAGCCACCGCACCATAAGTCGTCACCCATCCTGCCGGAATTGACCGCACCACCTCATACACCTGCTCAAATAAGCCTTTATTAGCCTCTACCATATCTTCCTTGCATGATATCACGTACTCCCTCAATTGCTCGCAAAACCCCCTGCTGCATTAACTTTTTCTCCTCATAATTTAACTTGCGCAACACATATCGCTGACCCGTAATCAGCCGCCTCTCCTCTGCATCTCTACTCTCTATCCCAATTCTGACTCGGAAAAAATCTTCCGTTTTAATCTCTCGCTCAATTGACAGCAATCCATTATGTCCATGCGGCCCTTTCCCAAAAGACACCTTTCCATCTCCAAACTGCAAATCTAAATCATCGTGCAACACAATCAAGCGTTCAGCAGCAATTCCATAATAAGCCAAAGCTTTGGCTACACTCCGACCCGACTCATTCATATATGTTTGCGGCTTTAACACCACCATTTCCACTGTTTCCACCTTAAGTGCTTCCAATTTCCCTGCCTCCCGAAACACACTGCCATCAGCCACTTTATCAGCCGCCATAAATCCCGCATTATGTCGTGTCATCTCATACTGCAAACCTGGATTTCCCAGGCCCACAATTAACCATTTACCTGCCAAAATAACCCCCTATTTTTCTCCTAGTATGACATAAACCGCTCAAATCACCATGATTATCTTCACCGTTAAGGTACAATATGTCCATAAATCCCCATCGATAACTAAGAAGGATTCGCATGGCCAAAAAACATATTCTTATTCTTACCGCCGACACCGGGCACACCTCTATTGCTGAAGCCGCCAAAGCCTCTCTCTCAGAAAAATATACCGTCACCATTCGCAATTTATCTGGCAACACGTTTAAGCTCTACAGTCCTTTTTACCGCTATTTCCCCCAACTATTCAAAATCTTCCATCTCCTATCTCAAACCAAAAACACTCAAAAACTCATCAAAGCTTATATTGAGAATGAATTTCGCGCCCCGATCGAACTAGCTATCAAAAAAGACAAGCCTGATTTAGTTATTTCCACCTATTACCCCTTCAATCTCATTCTTGATCAACTTCTCGATTCCTACATTAATTTTGTCACCGACCCCCGCACCATCCACCCCTTAAATCTTTCTCCCAAAGCCCACAATTTAGTCTACGACGAAGTTGGCGCCAAAATCTGCCAAAAACACCACATTGACCCTGAAAAAATTCACGTCACCGGCTGGTGGCTTCGACCCCAATATGGAAAAACCTATAGCAAAGCCAAAGTTCGTCAACAACTCGGCATTCCTAAAAATGAACTTGTATTTTTAATTGCCTCTGGCAGTGAAGGCACCAACTGGGTTATGAAAATTATTCCCGCTCTCCTCTACCCTTCAAAAAAGGTCACTGCTATTTTTGCCTGCGGCAACAACCACAATCTCTATCAAACCATTGAAACTATGAAAAATGTCAATCAAAAAATTCCTGCCACCCACAATCTTACCTTCTATCCCCTAAAATTTACCCATCATCTCGAAACCTATATCCAAGCCGCTGATTGTGTCATTGGCAAAGCCGGCCCCAACCTTCTCTTTGAAACTATCGACACCAAAACCCCCTTCTTTGCCATCACCCACATCACAGGCCAAGAAGATGGTAACCTTCCCCTGATTAAACAAAAAAAGCTTGGCTTTGTCGAGGAAAATATTGTTAAAGCCAACAAACTTCTAAAACGCATTATTGCCAAACCTCAACTTCTTGATCGATTTACCGACTCCATCTCTAAAGAAGCTAAACACAATCGTCAAGCCACCCGCAAACTAACCCAACTTGTTGACTCAATTCTTAGTTAATTTCCTGCAATTCTGCCAGTGTTGTTGCGCTTGCCGCTTTTTTGTCATCCCGAAACCGCACCAATCGCGGAAATCGCAGTCCATATCCCGAAGAATGAAGTGGTGATCTGGTAATCTCGTCTGCCGCAATTTCCACTACCAACGACGGCTCCATCCATACCCCCGGAATTAAACTGTCCGGCACCACAAATTCTGCCGGCGGTTCATCCACAAACAGAGCATCCGCTCTTCGCTTTAATTCCCGCCACTGCTCATCCGTCAAACCGGTGCCAATTTTTGCCACTGTCACAAACTCTTGTTTTTCTGGGTTGAGCACCCCCACCAAAAATGCTCCTACTCCAAAACTGGAACGCTTGCCCTTCCCTCGATAATAACCCATCACCACTGCATCAATCGTGTCTGATAACTTCCCCTTCGCCTCCTCCACCTCTTTAAATTTCACCCAATTCCACCCTGACCGTCCCGGTTGATAAACTCCGTCGTATTTCTTTACCATGGCTCCCTCTAACCCCAAACCCAGCTGTTTTGCATGAAACTCCCGAACTTCATCAGCAGAAGTCGTTTCTATCATTGGACTAATCTGTAAATAATCCCCTTTTGCTATCACCTGCTCCAATCGTTCTCGTCGCTGCCATAATGGTAGCTGCAATAAACTTTCCCCATCAATGTACAACACATCAAAACAGAAAAATCGAATCGGCACTTGTTTGCTCGCGTCCGCCACTCCATGTTTTCTCTTCCGAGTAATCGTTTCTTGGAACGGCAACAGCTTGCCCGTTTCTGGGTCATAGCCCACCGCTTCTGCATCCAAAATAATGCTCTTTACCCCAATTTGTTCAATCGCTTGCGCCAATTCTGGAAACATAAAGCTGTTCTCTTCCAAACCTCTAGAAAAAGATCGAATCAGCTCTCCCTTATCCGTTCTTTCAAAATGAATTTGAATCCGCTGACCATCATACTTTGGCTCCACTATCACTCGCTTCATTTTGGCAACCATTTCATCTGCTGACTTTAATCGCTGCGCTAACGCTGACATCACTGGTACTCCCACGGTAATCCCCACCTTTTGCTCTACCCCATTCAAACCATTACTCTTACACAATGCCGCGATCGTCCCAATATCCGGGTAAATCTGGTAAGCTCGTTCTAATTTTTCTCGACCTGCTTTACTCCCACTTTCCATCACCGTCAATGCATCCAACAGCGTCTTATCTGAAAATCCTAATCGCATTTTTCCCAACACTGTTCTTATCACATATTTCCGCTCTATTGCCGACAATCGCTTGAGTAATCCAACCAATAATTCAACTTTTTCCTCCTGACTTCCTTTTCCACTTGCTGCCGCCACTGCTGACAACGCCTCATATGTTTCCTTAAGTGATAGCCCCTCTCCCTCCTCTTCTCCCGACAGCTCTGTTACCACTTCTCCCAAATCCCCCAATCGACCATACGTCTTTTTTATCTCACTAAGATCCACCTCAAATAATCGCGCTAAAGCCCTCACCACCATTGTGTCTGCCAAACCAAAATCCACTCGTTGATATGCTGGTCCCAACTGACCCAACAGTAAATATAAAGCCCGACTCATCTCTTCCGCCGGGACTGTTTCCAAAAAAGTCGCCAACAATTCCGTCATCAAATTTCGCGATCTCGTCTTTTCCAACTCGATCAATATCGCCACTAATGCTTGAAATTTCATACTCTTATCTTACACAAACAATTAACTAAAACCAGCCTGTAAGCACCAAATATCCCACTACCACCACCCCAATAAATCCAAATCCCATTAAAATATTAAACCAACCAACCGACCGATCATGCGTCAACTTGTACACTCCCTCACCCACCAAGGTAAACCCAAACAACGCCGGCAACACAAGCACCATATACATCACCTGAGGATCTTGCGTGCCCATATACTCAAACCAGTCGCCTATTCCACTAACACATAATAGGCGCCCTTAGTGTGACCTTTCTTTTTGATTAACCCCTTATTAACTAAGTCTTTCAAATCTCGCAATATCGTGTCAAGAGACACCATTGGCAATACTCCCTCTAAATCAGAGCTGACGATCTTGCCATTCCCCCGCTGCATCGCCTCTAAAATCGTTATTTGTCGCTCCGACAAAGCTACTTGATATCCTACTTTGGTTTTAAGTTGCATATCTTTTGATAACAACAACACCTTTTGTTTAATCTTGTCCAACTCAATTGCTAATCCCTTAGTAAAATATTCCAACCACCGAGTCAGGTCTAGTTGCTCATCATTTGAAGCTGATTGCAGCGCCCGATAATATTCCACCGGATCTGCATCATAATATTCTTCTAAAGAGAAAAATCGCTTGACGTCATAACCATCTAAAAATAACGACAATAATGCCATCGCTCGCGCTACCCGGCCATTCCCATCAGTAAATGGATGAATCCGTGCCAGCTCGTAATGGATTACTCCAGCCTTTAGTACCGGGTGATGCAAACTTGCTTGCGATGAAGACAACCACTCAAAAAACTCATCCACCTGATACGGTACTTCAATTGACAACGGGGGTCGATAGCTCACCTCGCCTGTTTTTGAATTTGAGACCACCACCTGAACCTGACGATAAGCTCCCTGTTCCTCTTCTGGCAATATCCGCTCCGTTACCAATTTGTGCAATTCACATAACAAATCCGCATTCAATTTTACCGTCTCTGTGGTTTTTCCCTCTTGTTGATCAATCCAAGTTAATACTTTTCGATAATTGATTACCTCTTGGATATCTCTGTCTTTAGCCGTCACTCCAGAGCGCTGGACCGCTCCCTCAACTCGAGTTTCTGCCACCGCCACAATCTTTTGAGCTTGCTCTTTCGATAATTCATTCCCCTCCAAATGAGTTCCATGGTGCACCGTCCGCTCCATCGCCTCTTTTCGAAACTGCGCCTCATAAGCCGGCACCAACGCTGCATGTTCAATTAACTCTCTCGCTCCTTCAATCAATCCCACCGCCTTTAATAGAGTGTGAGTAATCCGATAAACTGGCTCGTACATTAAAAAATCCTCTCGTTTTTATTCAAAAAATCATCAATACTCCGTTTATTATTGCATTTTTTGCCAGAAAAATCAATTATCAACTCGAGGAATTATCGCACCAATAAAAGATTGATACAAAGGGAAATGAACTAATAATTAGCTCACTATTTCCTGCAGCACGTGCGGAATTTCGTTCATTAAATCCGTTGCATTGAAAAAGGGACCAACCCGAGAAGCTAATCGTTCTCCCGCTCGCTTATTCACCACTGACGCCATATAAGCCGCTACCCACAAATCATTAGTTGCAGCCAAACCCGCCACCAATCCAGCCAACACATCTCCTGTCCCCCCTTTTGTCATCCCCGAATGTCCCCCTGATATTTCCACCACTTGTGTCCCATCAGTCAATAAATCCACGCTCCCTTTAAGTAATATCACCAACCCCTGATGTTGTTTTGAAAAATCCAGCACCGCTTCTGCTGTGGCTTCTTTACCCGACAACCGTTCCCATTCTCGATGATGCGGCGTAATAATCATCTCTTTACCCAACAGCGACTCATCTACCTCTTGTAACGCTCCTCCGTCAATTACCCATCGCTTCGTCGGATAACGACTCAACAAATAATTAACCACTTGAGAGGTTTTTTCTCCTTGAGATAATCCCTCCAAATCATCATGCTCAATCCCTCGACTTACCTTCATCTCTCCCTTCTCCTCACCTCTCTCCATTCCTGGGCCAATCACCACCACATCGTCTTCCACTACATAGTTTTCTACCTCGTTCCAGTTAAGTACAATCCCATTCCAAAATTTCTCTTGCAATTTGAATTTCATCAATTCCTGCACTTCTTCTGAAATCGAAGTCACATGCACCATATCCACCAACCGACTAGCTGTTTCCACTGCCCACAATACTGGCGCATGAAATAAATGTGACCCCCCAATCAGTAACACCTTCCCATTCTGACCTTTATGAGAGTCAGCAGCTGGCACATGAACATTTTCTTTCAACCAAGCCGTTGTCTTTTCTGATGATGCTTCAACCTGAGTAATCTTCATTCTCCTCCTAACCGAATTGTAGTATTTTTTGATCCAAAATAATCACTCAAGGCCTCATCGGTCGTGGTTAGTATTGTTTGTTGCTTATCGCATAAGCGCACCACATACCCTATATGCCTATGATCCAACTCACTCAAAATATCATCCAACAGTAATGTCGGTCTACTCCCCAAAGTTTTCTCCATCACCGCTATTTGTGCCTCTTTTAGCCACAACACCGCCATTCGCTGTTCTCCCCGAGATCCATAAATTGATAAATCTCTCTCTTTTAATGACTCATCTTTTGCTCCCATCTCCATCACTCGAAAATCATCCTTATGCGGTCCCACCAAGGTATAACCCACTGCTACTTCAGCTGCAAAATGAGACTTCAAAGCCTCAGGGCTGATCATTGAGGGCTCATAAACAATTCTTAGTTGTGCCGCTCCCCACTCAACTTGGTTTACCTGTTCCAAAAATAACGTTCGTTTCTCATAAAGAATTGTTCCTTCTCTTAATAACAGCTGATCCCAAAACAACAGAGCTGAAGCCGTTACTCGCCCTTCTCTAATCTGATCCAACAATCGATTCCGTTGCCTCAAACCCTTCTGGTAAGACAACAGGCTTCGCTGATAATCGGCATCAATCTGAACCAGTACTTCATCTAGAAAACTTCGTCGCAATGACGGTTCCCCACTAATCAAATCCATGTCCTCTGGGCGAAACAATACTGCTCCAAAATATCCTAACAGCGACAGTTTCCGCTTTCCCGTTCCATTAATTTTGTACAGTCGTTTTGGTACCCGCTTACCCGAGACCATTCCTCGTGTCACCGTCACTTGAATCTCATCCATCTTCCCTTCCCTTTCCACCTCACCCATTACGTGACCTACTTCTGCTTCCCAGTTAACCATCTCGTCCACTTTACTCGCCCGAAAACTTTCTCCCGTTGATAGTAGCCAAAGTGCTTCTAAAATGTTTGACTTCCCCGCCGCATTCACTCCCACAATCAAATTAATTTTCTTACTAAACTGAATCTCCTTTTTCTGGTGATTTCGAAATCCAATCAATGTCAGTGTCTTAATCATTTTGTCTCTTTTCTGCCAAACAACCACCTCACTCGCTTCCAATCTACCATCACTCGCCAACCCCCTCGCTTTAATCGCCGAACGACAAGCACCAAACTCAAACCCACCATCAACGAAAACGACAATAACATCGGCAACAACATTTCATATTCAGTAATTCGCGGTTCAACCTTGTCAATTCCATACAGCAGCACCATAAATGCCACCCAAATAACAGCAAATGACATTTTTAAATCATTCCATCGCCCCAAATCTCCCCCCGTGTATCGAGTGTAATTATACGTCGCTAACCAAAAACTAAAGCCCATTAACAACCCTCTCACCACTCCTTCCCAAGCTTTCGGCGTATTCGCCAGTGGAATATGGTTCATCTCCAACAAAGCTAAGCCCAAGGACGCCAACGCAATTCCCATAAACGCTAAATTGTGCGAAAAGGTCATGTGGAAATACCGATTAGTCTTCACCATTTCATTCGTCACTGAACCTTGAAGATCAGACAACACTTTTGTCACCGCATGAATCGCAATTCCCCCGT
>QKAA01000006.1 GCA_003247275.1 bacterium
CCCGCCAATATCGCTGTAGCCATCGATGCTAAAGCCAAATACTCTCTCGTGCTTGGAGAAAATAATCAGAAATATTGGATCATGAAGGATGCAGTTGAACGTATTTTTAAAGATAAACCCGAAATTGAAAAAACTGTTCTTGGGAGTAAATTGGTGGGACTCAAATATAAAGGACCATTTGATCAGCTCCCTGGTGTTGCTGCTGTTGCCAAAGAAAATAGTGACACTTTCCATACCGTCGTCGCTACTGATCCATTAATTTTACCCATCACCTCAACCGAAGGTACCGGAATTGTTCATACTGCAGTCTCCGCTGGCGCCGAAGACTTCCGACTAGGCAAACTTCGTCATCTTCCCATGATTCCGGTGATTGACGATGAAGCCACCTACATCGATGGTTTAGGTTTCCTTTCCGGTCAAAATGCCAAAAAACATCCTGAAATCATTTTAGACTACTTAAAAGAACACGATTGGGTTTATCTCATCGAAAATTACAAACATCGTTATCCAGCTTGTTGGCGCTGTAAAACAGAATTAGTCTGGAAAGTGGCCGACGAATGGTACATTGCCATGGATACCCCTTCAAAAATAGGTAAATCCAAAAAAACCCTGCGCGAGCGCATGAAAGCAGTTGCTAAAAAAATTGACTGGATTCCAGAATTTGGTCTTGATCGCGAGCTAGACTGGCTCTCCAACATGCATGATTGGCTCATTAGTAAGCCAAACCGTTATTGGGGTTTAGCCTTACCTATTTATGAATGTCGTGATTGTGGCCACTTTGAAGTCATTGGCAGCAAAGAGGAATTAAAACAAAAAGCCATTGAGGGTTGGCAAGAATTCGAGGGCCATTCTCCTCATAAACCCTGGATTGATGTAGTTAAAATTAAGTGTAGCCACTGCGGTAAACCAGTCTCCCGACTCTCAGACGTGGGTAATGTTTGGTTAGACGCTGGCATCATTCCTTTTTCTACTCTGATAGATCCAGAAACTGGCAAATTAAGCTATACCAGCGATAAAAAATACTGGTCCTCATGGTTCCCTGCCAACTTCATTACCGAGTCATTCCCTGGTCAATTCAAAAATTGGTTTTATTCCTTAATCGCCATGAGCACAGTTTTAGAAGACACACCACCGTTTAAAAAGATTTTAGGCTACGCCTCCATGTTGGCCGAAGATGGTAGGCCCATGCACAAATCATGGGGGAACGCCATTGAATTTAATGAAGGTGCCCAAAAAATTGGCGTTGATATTATGCGCTGGATTTATGTCAGACAAAATCCACTCAATAATTTACTTTTTGGTTACAAAGCTGCCGGTGAGGTTCGCCGCCAATTTTTCCTCATCTTGTGGAATTCATATCGCTTTTTTGTTAACTCAGCTCACACTGCCGAATGGTCACCTGAACCTAATAAACATGTCTTTTCTAAACACCCCTTAGACCGTTGGATAGTTTCTCGATTTAACACGGTCCATCAACAAGTTGAAGAAAACCTCAATCAATTTGATACCTTCCACGCCACCCAATCTATCGAAAATTTTGTCAGCGACTTATCAACTTGGTATATCAGACGCTCTCGAGACAGAATTAATCAAGATTCTCTTTCAACCATGTACTATATTTTCAAAAACTTAAGCATTATTTTGTCTCCTTTCATGCCATTTATGGCCGAGCGAATGTGCACCAATCTCACCAACGATGTTTCGGTTCACTTAGCTGACTGGCCAGAACTTGATCCCTATAAAAAAGATGAAGGATTAGAGATAAGCATGGCTCAAATTAGAGAAGCTGCTGCCAAAGTGCATGCCCTTCGAAAAGCTCACAATCTTAAAGTCAGGCAACCACTTCAACAAGTTGCTATCGTAAGTGACAGACAAATTAGATCTGATCTTCAAACTATTTTGGCAGAAGAAATCAATGTTAAAAAGGTAAGCTGGACTGAGCAAAAAGAAGCATCCGAAATTAAAGTTGATCTTGATGTTGTCTTAACCGATGAGCTAAAAGCCGAAGGAGAGGCTCGCGAGCTGGTTCGCGAAATTCAAAAAGCCAGAAAATTGTTAGGTACTGAAGTAAACGATCAAGTTGATGTGATTGCTCCAGATTGGCCTCAACAATTCATGCATGAAATCATGGTTAAAGTTAAAGCTAAAAGTTTAACCAAGGGTGACACCTTAAAAGTATCCAAAGCTTAAAAAACAGTAAGGTCTAATTGTATGCAGCAAAAACAGGGATATTTTGCCAATATTCATTTGTATTTGCCTGCTATTGCCCTAACTACCCTTGGGATTGTTACCATTTACTCGATTAAGCCAGACAATGCCCTTGCTCAGGTAATTATCTTTGGCGTCTCACTCATCGCTAGCTTCCTGATTTCCAAATTACAGCTGAATCGAGGTTGGCTGCCAGCTTGGTTTTGGTATCTCCTGGTGATTGTTTCGCTCGTAGCCACCAGCCTATTTGGCAGTGCCAGTCGTGGTTCAGCCCGATGGATTACTCTTTTTAATCAACAGCTACAAACCTCAGAATTCGCTAAAATTGGTATCATCCTCTTTTCCGCCACTTGGTTTTCAAGAATCAATAAACGCAATCACTTATCTCAATTAGTTCGTTACGGTCTCTTAATTCTGCTTCCTACCTTTCTCATTTTTATTCAACCAGATCTAGGCACCTCACTGATGCTGTTGGCCATAGCCGTCAGCACCATCATTTTATCCGGCACCAGTTTTAAGCATATTTTGATCGTGAGCCTAGTCGTCGCTTTAAGTTTGCCCCTCATGTATAGCCAACTAAAACCTTATCAAAAAGACCGAATTACCAGCTTTATTAATCCAGCAACCGATCCTCTTGGTAGTGGCTATAATTCACTGCAATCAACTATTGCCGTCGGTTCAGGTATGTTTTTCGGCCGGGGGTTAGGCAGGGGGACTCAAAGTCATCTCCGATTTTTACCTGAGCGGCACACTGATTTTATTTTCGCTTCTTTTGTTGAAGAAATGGGTTTTGTTGGTGGCGCCGCGGTCATGGCCCTCTATGCCTGGTTGGCTTACGGCCTGATCCTCAATGGTAAGCAAGCTGAAACCAAAACCGCTAGTTTAGTAAGTCTTTTATCTGCAGCCCTCATTTTGATTCAAGCCACTATCAATATGGGTATGAATATGGGTATTGTGCCTATAACTGGAGTGACGTTACCCTTTATGTCCTATGGCGGCAGCTCACTGCTGAGCATGTATATATTGTTAGGAATTAATTCAAAAGTTGTCAATAAAAAGAAGAATACGTATAACAGTCTTCATCTACAATAAAACATTGCATCCCAAGAGAATGCCTGATACAATCAGGCTTTGCAAAGACTGTCATTACAGAAAGGTCATTAAATCCTATGGAATACGCAATCGTCTCGATTCTTGATCGTCAGTTTATGGTTAAACCCGGATCAAAAATTGAAGTACCAGGAATTCTTGGTAAAGAAGGTGACGCCTACAAAGACGCTAAAACACTCCTTATTAAAGATGGGGAAGTTAAAATTGGCGACCCGTTAACCAAAGAGCAAGTTAGCTTCAAGATAAATAAACTAAAAAAATCCACCAAAATAATGGTGTTTAAATACAAGTCAAAATCTCGTTATCGCCGAAAAAACGGTCATCGACAAGATATGACTGTACTGGAATGTGTCGCTGCCGCTCCAGCTAAAGCTAAAGAAGTTAAAGCACAACCGGCTAAAGTCACTAAAGAAAAAGCTCCAGCCAAGAAAAAAACAGCTAAAAAAGAATAGGCATGGCCATCGCCCCAATAATCGCTCTTTTAGGTAAAAATCCTGAAATTGCACTCTTTGAATTAGACCTCTTAGCAAAACGCTATGGTGGAGGCACAACTCCTTTCGCGCCCCCCTATTTTGTAGAAGTTAATTTTGATCAGTCAGTCATATCGCCCCAAGAGTTTCTAGATTTAAGCGGTGGGACTGTTAAGTTGTACCAACTCCTAGAGACAAAAGCCGATGATCCAGCTATTGAAATTAGTCAACACCTCGTTAATCAACAACAATCACAATTTAGTCTATCCTCAATTCATAGCCACCTTAATTTAAAAACAATGGCTAACCAAATTAGGGTTGAATTAAAAAAGAGTGGTTTAAAACCACATTTCAAAATTTTAATTGATCCATTTTATTCCGCCGAAGTTACTCATAACTTCCCAGAATTCAGCTTGCTTCACCATCAAGAAAAAACAGTTATTCTTGCCGCAATTGCTGCTCAAAACATCGATCACTGGAGCAAAAAAGATTACGGTCGACCTGCCTTTGATCCACGATCAGGCATGTTGCCTCCCAAAGTTGCTCGGATCATGATAAACCTGGCTCTTTCAGATAAATTGCAAAAAGAGCCACTCTTACTTGATCCAATGTGTGGCTCAGGTACCATCGTTCTTGAAGCCCTTGACCTGAACCTCCCTGTCATTGGTTCAGATATTTCTCAAAAAGCCGTTTCTGACACCCTTCAAAATGTGGACTGGTTTAAACAACAGTTCAACTCGTCCACCGAAACAAATGTCTTCTTAGCCGATGTAACTCATCTGACTCAAAAAAATGTTCCAAATCAGGTTGATGCTATTGTCTTTGAGGGATATCTCGGACCTCCCCATCCCGAAAATAAAAATATTGATAACCTCAAAAAAGGTCTTTCTAAGTTGTATAAGGGTGTCTTAAAAAACCTGTATTCACTAATGAAACCAGGGAGTTTCATGGTTTGTGCTCTCCCTGAATTTCATACCAAACAGGGTGTGAAAAATTTAGATGATCTAGTTGACTGGAGTGAAACTCTTGGCTATACTCGATGTGCACGTTTCACGTACGGTCGTCAACACGCATTTGTTAAACGAGCTATCTACGTTTTGCAAAAAAAAGAACAGTAACGTACAATACAGCCTTCAAAAGCTTTCATAAGTAAATAAGGAAACAGTATGTCTAAAACAAAAACACAAGGAAAAACAAGCCAGCATAAAAATAGGCCAGGTAAACGCCTTGGTGTCAAAAAATACGGTGGTGAAAATATCAAAACCGGTCAAATCATCTTGACCCAAAAAGGCACCAAAGTCCACGCCGGCAAAAATGTTGGTCGTGGTCGAGACCATAGCTTATATGCTCTCAAAAATGGTACCGTTGCTTTTATCACCAAACTTGGAAAAAAACTTGCAACAGTGAACTAAACCATGAATAAGCCAGTGGCTGATATTCTCGATATCAATTTCTTAGAACCAAATCCACTCCAGCCTCGTGGCTCAATTAACCCTGATTCTATCCAAGATCTTGTCTCCTCCATCAAGCAGCACGGAATTTTAGAACCATTAGTGGTTGCCAAAACCCCTGCAGGTTTCCAAATTATTGCTGGAGAAAGACGCTGGCGTGCCGCCAAAACTGTTGGCCTCAAAGAAGTTCCCGTCATCATTAAAGAAACCACTCCACAAGGCATGTTGGAGATGGCTATTATTGAAAACGTTCAACGCTTTGATCTAAATCCCATCGAGCGCGGCAAAGCCTTTGAGCGCTTAATGCGAGAATTTCACCTCCAAGTTGGCGAAATCGCTGAACGAGTCGGCAAATCATCCTCCTTTGTTTCTAATTCTCTTCGTCTTCTAAGCTTGCCTGATGCCTTAAAAGATGGTTTATTAACTGGAGTCATCTCAGAAGGTCATGCTCGTGCTCTAGCCGGTATTGAAGACACCCGCTCTATGATTGAGGCTTACAAAACTGTCCTCAAAGAATCAGCTTCTGTCAGACGTGCTGAAGAATTAGCCAGAAGATATAAACACAAAAATAAACAACCAATTTCTACCAAAGCCGACATTTCCAAAGCTCTCATTGTTTCCGATGTGCTTGACCGCATGCAACAAGATTTAGAAAAATCGATTGGTAAATTAGCCAAAGTTAAGCTCAAACAGTCACTTCGAGAAACTAAAGTCATTATCACCATTAAAGGTGCTCCCACCTCCACCAACCAAGTTCTTGATACGATTTATCAAGCCATCAAAACCCGTAAAAAGTAGACTTTATCATTTCGCCTTATTCTTGATATAATTGCTCGGATCAATTTAAGGACCCGTAGCTCAGTTGGTTAGAGCGTACGATTCACATTCGTAAGGTCAGAGGTTCGAGACCTCTCGGGTCCACCCATAGAATAATCCAACGCGGTATCATGATAAAATACCAGAGAAGTATTTATGCCGCGGTGGTGAAACTGGTAGACACGTACGCTTCAGGAGCGTATCCTGGCAACGGGATGGAGGTTCAAGTCCTCTCCGCGGCACACACTTTAACAGATAAATAAAAATGGAATTCACCTCATCCATTAACAAAAATCATGCCGGGGTGGCGAAATTGGTAGACGCGCACGCTTGAGGTGCGTGTGGAGAAATCTTTGCAGGTTCAAGTCCTGTCCCCGGCACCAATAAAAAGTAGCTTTTTAAAAACCTCAAAACTCTAAAAAAGTAAAAGCGGACTCATAGCTCAGTTGGTTAGAGCGCTTCTTTTACACAGAAGAGGTCAGAGGTTCGAATCCTCTTGAGTCCACACCGTAAAAGCAAGGTATAATAAAAAACGCATCATGCCAAGTTAGCCAAGGTGGTCAAGGCGCGTGTCTGAAAAACACGATATGTTGGTTCGACTCCAACACTTGGCACAAAAACCACCAAACGAAAGAGTTACCCTTGTTACATTTTCCCCATGTTCTATAATTTATATAACTAAACAATCTAGGGGATCGTCTCATGTTTAAAGCAATTGGTGCATTTTTTTTGGATATTATTGAAACCGTGGTTATTGCCCTCTCAATATTCCTCATTCTCTATTTATTTATCATGCAGCCCCATCAGGTTAATGGCCAATCCATGGAACCTAATTTTCATCATGCCGAATATGTCATGACAGATAAATTAAGCTACCGCTTTGGTCAACCCCAGCGAGGCGATGTAATTGTGTTCGAAGCTCCCCCGGCAGCAAATTGCCCAGAGGGAACAGGCTGTGATTTCATTAAGCGAGTCATTGGACTTCCAGGAGATACGGTTGAAGTTAAAGATGGTCATTTTTACGTCAACAACATCTATCTTGAAGAAAATTATATTGATGCTTCCGTTGATACTAAACCAGGACTCTACACCAGTCGCGGGCCCATTGTTGTTCCTCCCGGCAACTATTTTGTCTCTGGAGATAACCGTAATCATTCCAGTGACTCTCGAGTTTGGGGTCCAGTCCCATTTGATAAAATCGTCGGCAAAGTCTTTTTCCGTTATTGGCCAATTAACCGCATTGGCCCCATTCAGCATGGTAGTTATCCTAATCTGTAAAAACAAACTAAAGTACCTATGTCTGACAACCAAACCATCTCACCATCATTCTCCTTGAGAAAATCTCTTCCCCCCATTAACACCATTCTCACTTTCGCTATTCTAGTTTTTTTAGTCTGGGCATTTTTCTCCAAACAAACCTTTAGATTTTATGCTTCATTTCTCTTTACTTTTTATGGCCTGACCCATTCCATGTGGATTTCCGTGGTTATGTTGGGAATATTTCAAACCATAATCTTAATACCTTTTCGTATTATCAACCTTACCAAAACCAAACATATTCGTGATTTCGAAGCGACTGTTTCCGACATAAAAAAGAATGATGAACAAACCTTCCTGATCAAGAAAAAAGCCAACACAGGCGATAGAGTTCTCCTTTATTACCTTGTTGATTTCTTTGTTCAGCTAACTTCCTATGTTTCTATCGGACGCCTTTTTTTAACCGATTTCTACAGCGTTAAAATTAGTCCTCACATGTTATATAGTTTTGTGCCGTATCCTGATTATCCCTTGCAAGACACCTGGTTTAAGATTCCCTATCTTCAAATTACTCAAACCCATGACGTGGGAATGAAATGGGTACTTCTTTCTTGGTTAATCATTTTTATTCTTTCTACCGGTCTAGCGGCCATTATTAAATCAATTAAACGCAATCAAAAAATTAAAGAAAACACGGTCACCACCTCCATAAAATCCATCGTTGGCATTATTACTAGTTCAAGTGTTCTGCTGATGATTATTAGTTACTTTGTCCTTCGCCACTTTCCCACCGATATCTCATTAGCCATATTTAGCGGCGACGTTGGTGTTCCGAATAGAAAATTGAATACCATCACCGCCATTGGCACTTTTTTTACCATTATGTGGCTTGATGTTCCTGCCATTCTTAAAAAAGGCGATTTAGCAAAAAGCGCTGGTTTCGAACCAAAAGTGATTAGAAAAACTGTCACCACCCTGTT
>QKAA01000014.1 GCA_003247275.1 bacterium
AGATACTCAAAAATTTACCCTGAAAGTTTATATACAGCAACTCAAAGAAGGTATAACAGAATTATTCAATCCAAACATAAAAAGATTTAGCATTTTCTTTTTTATTTTATCCGGTATCTATTATATGTATTCCTGGGGATTCATTAGGCCAGCGATTGCGACCAGCTTTGGCTTCTTTTCAGTTGAACAAGGAATTATTTTGCCAATCCTCACCATCATCGGAGCTTCAGCAATCAGAATAATTCCGCATCTTAGAAAACACATAGATGATTATGTGGGCCTCGTTTTGCTTTCTATCCTCATGGCCCTTGGCTTCATTGCAGCATCGTTCAGTGTAGGTTATTGGGGAATAATTATTTTGTTAGCAATTGCCATCTCAGGGAACTTTTCAAGACCATGGCTTTCTGTTGTAGTTAACAGGGAAATTCCTTCAAAATACAGAGCTACAACTCTATCTGCAGCAGCTCTTATTAATAGATTACCATATGTGCTGATTGCTATCACTGCAGGAGAAATGATTGAAGCGGGCAAATTATCTCAATTCAATATCGGAATCGGGAGCATTATTCTAGTTGGTGTAGTTTTTAGCTTAATCGTTGGGTTCTTTAGCAAAAAAACCAACAAAATAGTTATTCAGTAAAAATCAGAATAAATCATCAACAGCTTTAGACGTAAATATCCAACAAATAGTGCTATTATTTGCCTATGTCAAACGAAATGTATCACCATTATAAAGATGATCAAATATTCAAATTGACTGAATACAAAGCAGCTAAACTACTCGGGCATGTCACTGATAGAATCCAAAGAATAGCCAACCAAATTCCACTAGAAAATTACAAATACATCAAAGATGACTTAACCGATGATTCAGGTTATTTAGCTCCCAAAGGCATGGCCTTTAGAGTAACTGGATTCTTTGAACAAAGCTTCCAAACCGGGGGTGATGAAATCAACTTGGCCCCCACTTTTCCAAGCTTCCAACTATGGGTGGATAATCTTCACAACAATCCAGAAGAAGTTGATTATTTAAATTATTTTAATCAGCTAATAAAACAAGGAATAAGTCAGTCCGAAGCTTACGCTTTAGTTTATACAGAGATGCAAGATGATAAATACTATTTACCGAATAAACTTTCAAAACACTTCGATGGGAAAATATTGGTTCTGCCCAAATTAAATTTCGACTCAGGCGACAATATTGCTGAACAATCTCAGGTATTCATCAAACAACCCAAGCTTACTACTTATGAGAAAGAATGCTTGGGAGTGATAGATATTCCTTTTGACGGAGAAACAAAGTCAGTTTTTTATAACTATGATCAAGCAAATATTATTAATTGGTATGAACCTATTGCCATAATTAATCTGTTTCACCCACACACTAGTTATAAAATTAGTTTAATTAAAAGTAACAAGTTCGAAAACCAAAATATTGTAGTCCCCACACCAGCAAATACAAAGATCACTAAACCATATCCTAACAACCCCTAGTCTCATCCATGGATCACAATTGCTTAAAGAAAAACCATCACAAATAGCACAAAATTATGTACACAGTCTATATTCTCTTAACTTCAGGCAACACCTTTTATATTGGTCAAACCAATAATCTGGAAAAACGGCTAAGAGAGCATCGAGCCAAAAATTCACGCTCCGCCAAATACCTCCGCTCTTTTGAATCATTCGAATTGGTTTACACCGAAACCGTCGACAACGTGTCAGAAGCTCTCAAACGAGAACATCAACTAAGACAACTAACCCACACCCAAAAAGAAAAACTAATTAAATCAATAAAAAACAGCAGTTAATCCAGTGGTCTTCGTAGACCACTATAACGAGGTCAATTTATTGAGTAAGCAGCACAAAAACAGTGACATCCATATACATATATTAGTATAGAAAGTTTGCTTTGCAGTTTAGGGTCTATATAAACACAGTCTAAAAATAGTTATCCCATGAATAGAGATTTAGGGGCCTTGGGAGCTGCTTCATTCACCACAATATTGCGGCCATGAAGATCTGAACCATTAAATTTGCTTACCGCGGCTAAAGCTTCAGTGTCATTCGCAAATTCCACAAATCCAAAACCTTTAGATCTGCCGGTTTGTCGATCACTTAAAACCACTGCATCAGATACAGTGCCACAAGTTTCAAATAATTGGCGTAACTCATCACTGGTAACTGACCAAGGAAGTGAGCCTACAAAAAGTCGTTTTGCCATAACGTTTTTATCCATAAAAATAATTACTAATAACAAATTAGTTTTCAGCACGTCTTGAAAAAACGAAAACGCATGAAAGCAGAGCATATTGTATCAGAAGGTTCATAATTCTTAAAACAAAACCAACTCTTTCCGCCCCAACCGCCTATGTGTTAGTATTCACATACTAGTATGACAATAAATACTTTAGCCAAACTATTAAAAGCCCAACCAACTCAAGCAGATATTGAGGATCTGTTAGAGGGTCTACTCACTCCCAAAGAATTAGAGGAAATTGAGAAGCGAGTAAAAATCATTCAGATGATGAAAGCGGGTGTACCTCATTTGGAAATTGCTCAGAAACTCAATGTCGGCATCACCACTGTCAGTCGAGGCTCAAGACAGCTGCAACGTGGAAGTTTTTCTCAAATCAAACCAAATAAAGATGCTTGGCGTTAGCCATAATCCAATCGTACCCAAACTAATTAAAAACAAGCTATAATTTAGCCAAGAAACAGAAAGGCATATGTCATGACAAAAACAATCGTATCTGGAATTACCCCAAGTGGAAATGAACTACACATCGGTAACTATTTTGGCGCGGTCAAACCTCAAATTGAATTACAAAACGAGGGTCACCAAACCTATTACTTTATTGCTGATCTCCACGCCCTCACCACCGTCAAAGACAAACAAACATTAGAAAGTAATATCAAAAACGTCGTTCTCGATTATCTCTCTCTTGGTCTTGATCCAGAAAAAACTATCTTTTTCCGTCAATCAGACGTGCCAGCCCATTCTCAATTATCAGTCGTCCTTACCAACTTCGTTACCTATGGACACATGAAGCGAATGCATGCCTTCAAAGACAAACTAGAAAAAGGTGCCGGTGAAGAATCGATCAACATGGGTCTGTTTAACTATCCTATCTTAATGGCCGCTGATATTTTGCTCTATAAACCCAACGGTGTGCCCGTGGGTGAAGATCAGCGTCAACATGTCGAAATTACCCGAGATATTGCCGAAAACTTTAACCATGCTGTTAACCAAGATGTCTTCCCTCTGCCCGAGGCTTACATTAATAAAGATGTCGGTAGAATTATTGGCACTGACGGCCAGCGCAAAATGAGCAAAAGCTTAGGTAATATCATTAGTATCTTTGCCGACGAAAACATCATTAAAGATCAAATTATGGGTAGCTACACCGATCCCAACCGGAAAAAAGCCACTGATCCCGGCACCGTCGAAGGCAATCCCGTGTTTCTGTATCACGATTTGATCAATCAAAATACCGCTGAAGTCCAAGACTTAAAAAACAGATATAAAGAGGGCGCAGTCGGCGATGTTGAAGTCAAACAAAAATTGATTGCTGCTCATCAGGCATACTTTTCAACCGCTCGAGCCAAACGGCTTGAATTAGAACAAAATATCGATCAGGTAAATCAGATATTAGCAACAGGGGCAGCCAAAGCCACTGAAGTTGCTAAGGAAACCATCAAAGAGGTTTACCAAGCAGTTGGCTTAAGAAAATAGGCTAAAAGAAGAGCATGGACTATCAAAAAGCTGCCGTCGGTGGCACCTTCGATCAATTTCACCTTGGGCATCAAGCGCTGCTCACCACAGCCTTTGCCACCGCTAAACAAGTCGTCATCGGGATTACTGAGTCACAGCTGTTAGCACAAAAACAGTTGGTCGATCAAATTCAGTCATTTGAAGCAAGACAGCAAGCAGTTATGTCGTGGTTGAATCAGCAACAACTGACTTCTCGGGCCACCACTGTTGCTCTGCTTGATCCCTACGGCCCCACCCTAACCGACAAAGATATCGATATCTTAGTTGTATCTACCCGAACCCAAGAAGGTGCTGAAACGCTAAATCAACAACGTCAATCCAGTAAACTTCCTTCTTTGCCTATCCGTGTAACCAATATGGTTCAAGACGAAACAGGCTCGTATTTATCCTCAACCCGAATCCGCCAAGGCTACGTGAGTAAAAGTGGCAAGCTGTTTGACAATCTTTTTAAAACAGATATCGTCTTTAATCCTTCAGTGCTTGAACAATTAAAACAACCTCAAGGTACATTGGTCACCCTAGACGAAATTAAAACAGCCGTTGCTACCAATGTCCCTTCAATTATTTTGGTTGGCGACACCATTACCCAAACATTTAAAGATCACAACTTATCTTTCAACAGCGCCATTATTGATCAAAAAACCAGGCGCAATCCTGCATTAACTCAGATTGAGCCATCAGAAGTAATTAAAGGTACAAATCCTCCCGGTCAAATTAACGCCAAAGTGGCTAATCAATTAATTCATCGGTTGCGTCAGCCAAACCAGCAAACAATTTATCAGATAAACGGCGAGGAAGATTTATTGGCCTTTGTTCCCAGTCTGATTCAGCCTCTGGGTACCTTAGTTTTCTATGGACAGCCAGGAGGGGGGATTGTTATGATGTCTGTATCGCAAGCGGAAAAAATTCGGCTCAGCCACTTTATTGATCCGTCATTTGAGTAAAACAAAAGGAGAAATATGAATACTAAATCACTATTATTAATTGTCCCCATCGTCGCCTCCATCATTTTTGCTGGTTGTAGCTTTGAAGATGTGTTTTCCAAACTAGCCACTTCACCAGAAGAACAAGGTGCTCGCGAAAGTTATCTCCGCGACCAAATGCTCCAACAAAAACAGCAAAAAATCGCCGACATGACCAAAGAATTCACCAATTCTTTTCAAATGACCAAGGTAAACGAATCAGACGCCATTCAAGCCGTCGTTTTTTATGATGAAGGAACTCCCACCAAAATTGCCATTGAAGCTATTTTGCCCAATGTCAGTCCGCAAATGTACGAAGTGTGGCTCCGAAACGCTCAAGCCAAAGACTCCATCAGCATCGGCGTATTACAGTTTAACCAAACTGACGACTACAGCTTAAGTTACGAAGGTGATATTGATTTAAACGAATACTCAAATATCATCCTAACCAGAGAAGCAAACCCTGACACCACCCCAGAAACCATTGTTATGTCGGGCACTTTTTCACCCAACGCCGACTCAACTTCCAACTCGAATTGACAACTAGCAGTCAATAATATAAACTGCTAAAAACTGCACCAAACAGGTTTTTGAAAGGATGATTTTTCATGGAAGAAAACCAAGTATTAATAACCCCAATTTCTGAATTCACTCCTCTAGGAGCTATCCGCGAAGGCGTTATTTTCCCTCACGTTGAAATGGTTCTAACCTTCGGTCGATCTAAATCCATTACCGCCGTTAATGAAAGCTTTTCTACCACCAAAAAAATCATTTTTGTTTCCCAAAAAAAGGTAAACACTGCCGATCCCTCAGAAGCCGATCTTTATAAAATTGGTGTCTTGTGTGAAATTCAACGAACCCTGAAAACCAACGATGAAGTCAACGCTCTGGTTAAAGGTATCTCCCGAGTCAAAATTAAAGACGTTGATGCTTCCGGCTCATTCTTAAAATGTACCTATGACCTTATTCCTCCCGACGAATCAAAATCAATCGAAATTGATGCCCTGGCCAAACAAGTCTTAAGTAATTTCAAAAAAGCTGTCAATTTAGGTAAAAGCGTCGAATTTTTAAACTTCATGAAACTCATGTCTGGAGTTTCTCCCGATGAATTAGCCGACCAAGTGGCTGCCACCTTAGAAGTCACCACCCACCAAAAACAGAAATTATTAGAAACTCTTTCAGTCAAAGCCCGTTTAGAAGGTATCCTCCAACATCTCCTTAAAGAAGTGAATGTCTTAGAAATCGAAAAAAACATTGCTACCAAAACCCAAAAGAGATTTGACCAAAGTATGCGTGAGGCCGTGCTTCGTGAACGGATTCGCACCATTCAAACAGAATTAGGTGAAGATAACGAAGAAGAGCAAGAACTTAAAGACTTTAAACGCAAAATTGCCAAAGCTGGCATGCCCAAAGAGGTTAAGAAAAAAGTCATTAAAGAATTAAACCGCTTTGCCAGGTTAAGTCCCCACAGTCCCGAATACAGTTTCATCCGCACCTGGATTGAAACCATTACTGACATGCCCTGGAGCAACAGCACCAAATCGAAAGTTTCCATTTCTAATGCTGAAAAAGTTCTTGATCAAGACCACTACGGTTTATCTGAGGTGAAAGAGCGGATTATCGAATATCTCTCCGTCTTGAAACTCAAACAACAAACTAAAACTAAAAAAGATGACCAAATGCCTACCATCATCTGTTTCTCTGGGCCTCCAGGAGTTGGTAAAACCTCTATTGGTAAAAGTATTGCTAAAGCCTTAGGTCGAAAATTTATCAAAGTTTCCTTGGGTGGCATTAGAGACGAAGCTGAAATTCGTGGTCACCGCCGCACCTATGTTGGCGCCATGCCGGGACGAATCATTCAAGGCATCAAAGATATTGGCGTCAAAAATCCCGTCTTTATGCTCGACGAAATCGACAAACTCGGAGCTGACTATCGTGGTGATCCCAGTGCTGCTTTGCTTGAAGCTCTAGACCCAGAACAAAATCACGAATTTTCCGATCACTATCTTGAAGTTCCCTTTGATTTATCCGATGTCATCTTTATTACTACCGCTAACGTCCTCGACACCATTCCCCCCGCTTTGTTGGATCGATTTGAAGTCATCGAATTTTCTGGCTATACCTCCGACGAAAAATTTGAAATCGCCAAACAACATCTTCTGGAAAAAGTGATTCGTACCAACGGTTTGACCGAAGGTCAAGTTAAACTGGAACCAAAAGGTTTAGAAACAACTATCAGCCGTTATACCAAAGAGGCTGGCGTCAGAAACTTGGAAAGACAACTCAGCAAAATCATGCGTAAAGCTGCCAAGAAAATCGCCAACAACGAAGCCAAAAAGATTGAAGTTACTGACAAAAATATTCAAGACTTCTTAGGTCCCTATCAATTCACTGAGTCACTAGCTGAGAAAAAACCAGAACCCGGATTAGCTACAGGTTTAGCTTGGACTCAAGCTGGTGGCGACATCATCTTTATTGAAGTTGCTACCATGCCCGGCAACGGCAAAATTATGCTTACCGGGAAGTTGGGCGAAGTCATGCAAGAATCGGCCAAAGCCGCCTGGTCCTACGTTCGCAGTCGCTGGAGTGAGCTGGGCTTAAAAGAAGATTTCTACAAACATATCGACATTCACGTCCACGTCCCCGAAGGAGCTGTTCCCAAAGATGGACCTTCAGCTGGCGACACTATCACCACCGCCATTGTCTCGGCTTTGACCAAAAAACCAGTCAAACGCAACCTAGGTATGACTGGCGAGGTCACTCTGCGTGGCCGAGTCTTAGAAATTGGTGGTGTTAAAGAAAAAGTCATTGCTGGCAATCGCGCTGGCCTAAAACACATTATTTTGCCCAAAGCCAATGAAAAAGATTTGGTCAAAATCCCCGAAGTCATCAAAAAACAAATGACCTTTCACTTTGTTGAGCACATGGATGAAGTTCTAAAAATTGCTCTATCGTGATCGATAAATAGTTAAATCAGCCAATTCTTCTAACAGTAACAAGACTTCTTTATCATCTGACTCAACTTGAGCTAAGCTTTGTTTGGCTTGACTAACGTGATCGCGGGCTAAACCCATCACTTCGTCCGAGACATTCTTTTCCAAAATCAGCTTTTTGGCAGTTTCAATATCCGCTTCACTCGGATTATTTCCCAAAGTGTTATTCAAGAAATTTTTTTCTCCCTCAGTCGCTTGGGCATAGGTTCGCAAAATAAACAAACTCTTTTTACCTTCTCGGTAATCATGACCCACCGGTTTTCCCGTTTTTGTCTCATCGCCAAACATGCCCAAATAATCATCCATTATCTGAAACGCCAAGCCTACATGATAACCATATTCATCCAAGTGCTTATTCCATGGCAAAGGTTTGCCTGCCAGTAACTGACCGATCCTCAATGGCCACACAAACGAATAGCGAGCTGACACCAGTTCCATTCCCGTAACAAAATCTGCCTCAGTTACCGCCTCAATCGGCATATAGTTTTGTTCCGTTTGAATCT
>QKAA01000026.1 GCA_003247275.1 bacterium
GAAGTTGTAAAGAAAAGCGTTTTGTCTGATCCCGATGAGCGAAAAGTGTATTGTCAGAAATTGAAGCAGTATTTGGAAAAGGTTTAATCAAATAACAGTTTTTTGATTTGGTCGATGTGTTGTTCGGCGATTTCGATGCCGGGATTAAAGGCATCACGTTTACCAAAAAAGGAGGTGAAAGGGTCGGTGTATTCGCCGTGTTCATCAATGTTGGGATAAAGAACCAAATCAGCATCTTGTTGGGCGTAATTAGCCAAGTGATAAAGCATCACCTGTGAAGTTTTAAAGGCGGTATTTAGAGTGTTAGTGGTGGCGTGGGCCATGGGGAACTGATTTTTTTGAAGATTAATGGCGATGACTACTTCTGCTCCCATTTGTTTAACGGTTTTTACTGGGATGGGAACAGCCGTGGCCCCATCAATTAGGAGTTTATCACCCCATTCAACTGGACGGAGAAAAAAGGGAACGGAAATAGCTGCGCGCATGGCGTGACTTAATTGGCCTTTATTTAATTCCACCACTTGGCCAGTAATAATGTCAGTGGCTAGAGCGATGAAAGGGATCGAACAATCCTCAATGTTGTATTCGCCAAAATAGGTATCTAAGATGTTTTGAATTTTTTCACCTTTAAATAAGCCTTCTCGTGGTCGAGGATCAGAAAAAGCGTAAAGAAGTTTTTTGTGATTCATGTTTTCGCGAAAGATTTTTTCAACCGCATCAATGTCGTTTAAAGCAGCAAAAGCCCCACCAACTAATGAACCGGCACTGGAGCCGGCAATATAGTCGATGGAAATTCCGTGTTTAAGCAGAGTTTTGATAACACCAATGTGAGCAGGGGCGCGCCAGCCACCTGATCCTAATGCAAGTCCTAGTTTTTTTTGTTTTGTCATTTTTTACGGTTATATTGCTATCTTTATATATTTGTTTGTTTGTTGAAATTATCGTACCAGTGATTGGTACAGATATAAATAAACATGTTTTTTCTATTGGAAACAATCTGTGTTTCCCTAATCGCTAGGAGTAAAGATTTATTTTTTTCTTACTAAATAACTCATTCCTATGTCAACTCCTCCATAATCAAACAGCATTTCGATCAGGGAAGTATCTGTCTTAACTTCACCATCAATACCATTGCGATAAATAACTCTTATTGGATTAACTTTTTCAACTACCGCGATGTGGCTAACAAAACCATTCCATATATGAACAAAACAACCGGGAATAGGAGATGTTATTTCAACACACTGTTTTAAATAATTTTGAATCGATTTTGCTGATAATACATTATCTTGATCTGAAATTTCTGCAAGATAAAACGCCGTACCATAACAATCTGAGTGATTGGGTTTTATTTTCGCTGAAGCTAGGCGTTCATTGTCAATCATAATAAATATTAGTCTTTAAGTGTATTTTTTCCAATCAATTTCTCGTCCATGATATTCATAAATAAAATCATCTATCATTAATTCAAAAATCCTAATTCCGTAAGGATAATTTTCCAGGTATTGTTTTAGCAACATTTTCATTGATGTTGTTGCTTCATAACCCTCACTTTCATAAAGAGCATATGCTTCTTCTAAGATTGAAGGTGGAAATGATTTGTTTTTCTGTTCCGTCATAATAATTTAAATCCTATGGTGCGGAGAGGGAGGGATTCGAACCCTCGGAACTTTTGGTTCGGCGGTTTAGTAAACCGCTGCACTAGGCCACTATGCGACCTCTCCAAAAAAGTGAGAATTTGCGGAGAGGGCGAGATTCGAACTCGCGATCAGGTAATCCTGATAGAGGTTTTCAAGACCTCCGCACTAGGCCACTATGCGACCTCTCCGTGTTTCATGATCATTTTATCTCATGTACGAGATCAGATTATACAAGATTTGTGTATACTTATCATATATACCAATCAATGGAGAAAGTTTATGCGACGTACTGCGCTAATACTGCCCGTAGTGTTAGCCGTATTTTTGGGTGGCTGTAGTTTGCCATTTATTGGCTCAAAAACAGACAACTCATTGACGGCGGAAGAAAAACAAGCCCAACAGGAAATTTTGGCTAATTGCCCTTATGATGAAGCAATTTGTCAATATATGGCGGCTCAAATGGGAGCATACAAACATGGTCTCACTTTAACAACGACTAGCACTTATGATGGAGAAACAGTCACTTCAAAAACAATGATGGATGGATCTGGCAACATCCACTCTATCTCAACTACAGGTGAAAAAGAGTCTTCAGAAATGATCCTTCTTAATGGGGCCACTTATATTAAAGATTTGACTGATGGTAGCTGGATGAAGATGCCGGCTGATCCTGAAAATAATGATTCAGAAAGTTTCTCGGTCAGTAACATGATGGATGAGATGAAAGCTGAATTAGAGTCAGATGAATATAAAATGGTATTTACTAAAGTGGGTGAAGAATCGTGTGGAGAAATGGCCCCAACTTTAACTTGTGGAGTCTATACCATGATGGAAGCGGCTGATAGTTCTTATTCCACCAAAATGTGGATTGATACTAAAGAGCACTTAGCTCGCAAAATGGAAACAAGTATGGGAGATGATTCAACTTCCACAATTTATTACTCGTATGAATCGGTCACGATTACTGAACCGTCACCAGTGAAGGAATTTAGTATGCCATCATTTGATACCGGCAGTGGTATGCCTTCTCAGGAAGATATTGAAGGAATGATGGAAAATTATCCCAATATGATGGGTGACGATCAATAAGTATTTAATTTGTTATAAACGAGAAATCCCGCTCTTTATCAGGCGGGATTTTTTGTGGAGATGCCCGGGGGTGACCCGGGGTCCGTATCAGTTATTTAACACCATCTACAAGTGTAGGTTATCGTTTATTTCCTCACCAACCCGGAGATAACCGCCCGAAATTAGCGAGTGAGTATCCTCTTTGTTTGGTCAAGCCACGATACAATTTGACTTGATGACAGCATGACTGTGTTCCCACCGTATTGGCTTCATCATGCGAAAGATCAATACGATGCCATTTGCTTTAAGCGAAAGCTAAAGCAGCAGGAGCAGGATTTAAGAAGTCGCTTACGCGAGCAACTAAACCACGTGCTGTGTCAACAATAGAATTGACATTTATTTTTTTGATTCTTTTACGTTTGAATCAAAACGACTTGCAGATGTTAAAGAACGGGACACGTCGAAACAATGCATCCCCATACCTGTATTATATCAAGATGAAGCAAGAATCTTGTATAATTTAGCTATTATTAATTTGTTTTTGGGAGCATTAGTTTACATCTTTTTGTTTTTAGTTATTAGTTAAGCGTGTGGCTTTTTGACAAAGGAGTCAAAAAGAAACGAGGAAGTAGGGCCCACTTGTTGGTGAGGCAATCGGACCTTCTGTTATCAATAAGAAGAGTATCTGCGGAGACCTACCGGCGTTTGAACGTCGTCAAGTAATTGTTAAAGCTTTTATAGTGTACAGAGCGATTACTATTTCAAAAAAACGATTCCATTTTTTATCGTATGACTTTCCAAAAACACCTATTTGGAGGTTTTTTATGTGTGGCATTGTTGGAGCAGTTGATGCTTCAGGCTTGGCTGCATCTTCCTTAGTTTTATCGGGCCTTATCGATTTGGAATATCGAGGATATGACAGCTTTGGAGTTGTTTATGAGGTTGATGGAAATAAAGACTTTTTGATACATAAAGAAGTGGGCGAGGTAAGTAAAACAAAGTTTATTCCCCCACAAAAAAGTGTCGTTGCCTTGGGACATACCCGTTGGGCGACGCATGGCAGTGTAACAAAAACAAATGCTCACCCTCACCTATCGTGTGATTCTCGATTTGCTATCGTTCACAACGGAATTGTAGAAAACCACAATCAACTTCGGGATCAACTGGTGGCTCGTGGTCATCAATTTGTTTCAACAACCGATAGTGAGGTATTGGCTCATTTGATAGAAGAATACGAGGAGTTGGACTTGCCGATGGCAATGCATAAAGTAATGGCTACCATCACTGGCCGAAATGCATTTGTAATTTATGATCAAAAAACCAAACAGTTAGCCGGGATTGCTCATGGTAGTCCGCTGTTGGTGGGGACTAATGAGTCTCGGGTGTCGATGATAGTGAGCGACTCGGAAGGTTTTGCTGACTCAATAACTCAGTGGTTGCGTTTGCCGGGTGGAATGGTCGCCGTCTTATCTTCGAGTGGCGTGAATTTAATTGATGTGAATGGAAAAGAGCTGACGGCATCTTTTAAGAAACGCACTACTCAAAAAAGACGATTGACTCATTTGGAATCGTTTATGTTGTCAGAAATTAAAGAACAACCAGACGTGTTGCGACGACTAGCGGACAGAGGTGGAGAATTTACTGGGTTTATTTCTCCCAAGGGAGCTGTTTATTTATCAGGTTCTGGCAGTGCTTATCATGCAGCATTGTTTGGTGGCTATGTATTTCTTCGACAGAAAAAGAGGGCAATAGCTGTCCAGGCAAGTGAATTTACTCATTTTATTGAGGGAATACGACTTTCAGATGAGGTGTTGTTTTTATCACAAAGTGGCGAAACGGCTGATGTATTACAAGCTGCAACACTCCTTTCTCAGCAAAATCATCCTTTTTATGGTTTAACCAATCGAGAAGAGTCACAGTTGGCATCTGCGGCAGCAAAGTGTCTATTTTTGGGAGTAGGGACCGAGAGGGCAGTACTGGCGACGAAATCCTTTGTGGGAAAACTTGCCAGTTTATTATTGATGAGCAGGTCGATTGAGAAAAATGCATTAAAAGCTACGGCTGATGCTTTGGATATTGTTGTTAGCAACTCATACATTAAACGTTCTATTTTGCCAGTGGTGCGACAGTTATCTCAGTTCAACAAAATTCTGATTATCGGAAGAGGTCAATTGTATCCGGTTGCACTGGAGATTGGTCTTAAGTTTAAAGAGGGTTGTTATGTAATGGTGGAAACCGCGGCGGCGGGTGAATTCAAGCATGGTCCACTAGCTTTAGTGGATAAAAAGACCGTTTGTCTTGGATTAATTTCTCCCGATGATGATTATGAATTAATGCAGTCTAATTTGTCAGAAATTCAGGCTCGAGGAGCAAAGGTTATCACGATTGGTTGTGCTACTAACCTTTCTCCTTACAACTCTATTCAGATACCGAGTGTGGATATTGCTGGATATCCTCTGGTAATTACAGTGATTGGGCAACTGCTTAGCTTTTATTTGGCAAAAGTTTTTGGAATCAATCCTGATAAACCAAGGAATTTAGCAAAATCGGTAACCGTATTTTAGCGGTCGTGCCACTTTAATTCGTGAGCGGCATCGCGGGCTTGGTCACGGGCTTTAATAGCTTCGCGCTTTTCATAGACTCGTTTACCACGAGCCAGGCCCAGGAGAACTTTGAGGTGGCGACCTTTAAGATAAATCTTGAGGGGAATGAGGGTTAACCCTTTTTGTTTGAGGCTCATACTTAAATCAAGCAATTGTTTTTTGTGGAGCAATAACTTACGACTTCTGGTTTCTTCGATTTCTTCGTTGCGAGTAAATTGGTAGGGAGTGATGTGCATATTAACCAAGTTGGCCTCGGTGCCAATAAAGCGAACGTGCGAGTCCTTTAAGGAAGCACGACCAAGCCGCAAGCTCTTAACTTCCCAGCCTTTTAATTGAATACCGGCCTCAATGGTGTCGAGAACCGTGTAGTCGTGGCGGGCGGACTTGTTGACGATTTCTGATGGTGGTGATGCAGTTGGTTTTTTCATAAATGGGTATAGGGCCAGATTCATCTTTTTCTGGTTGCCTTACTTAGAGGTATTGTATCAAGAGAATGAAAGGAATAAGCGGGGAGTGTTATTGGCTGGCATTAGTTTGGTAAATGTTGCCTTGTTTGAGGATAAAAACTGATTGGCCATCTTCGGAAAGAACAATGTCAGAGGCAGTGCTTAAACCTGACCAGGCAATTTGCTTTTGATATTGGCCAGTTTTGGTGGTGATAACAATACGTTGATTATCAGCGTCAAGAATAGCGACTAAATCAAGATCAGGATGAACTGAAAAACTGGGAGTGTTGTTGCCAAGGGGAAGATCAAGGCCAGTAATGGAGAAGTTTTGGGGAGCTCCTTGAGTGTAACGGGTAATTTTGCCACCGGGTTGGAGTAACCATATCTGACCGTCAATTTGGATGCGGTTATAAGTGGTGCCACTGAGAGAAACACCCGCCCCAAGCCAGTTTTGTTTGGCGCCAACTCCGCCAGTGATGGCGGGATAACGATAGATGGTGCTTTGTCCGGGATCAACCAGATAGAGATTATTATTAAAAAGGCCAACTAGTTGGGGCTGACTCCATTCGGGGTCGGCTTTTACCTCTACAGAAGAACTATTGCGAGTAAGTGAAGTGGTGACGATACCTTGAGGCGTTAACATAGCCGCCTGAGTATCTGAGACAGCCAAACTTGAAGCCCCATTTAGGTCTTGGCCGCCGGCGATAATATCGTTTCGTTTGTTGTCGATGTCAATTTTGATCAAGGTAACGGTGGCTTGATCCCAAACGACGAGGTTGGTTCCAGCGCGATCAAGATTGGTGCCTTGGAGATTAGATTTGATGGTATTGAGGGGGTACCAGACAGGAATTTCAGCTAAGGTAAGTTCGCCCGCAATAGTTTGGTATTTGGAATTGGTTTGATCGTAGAGGGTTTGCCATTTTTCTGCCCAAGTTGATTCATCTTCAAAGTTTACTTTGGCTGTCTCTAGTTCATCGAGAGCTTGCTTTAGTTCGGCTCGAGCAGCAGTTTGATCAACGGCATACAAGGCTTCAGCAGCAGTTGTTTTTTGAGTTACCATGGTGGTTAAGGTATCAAATTGTTCGGTGCGCAGATTTTTCTCTCTAGCTCTGGCACCCAACAGGACGGAGGCGAGAAGGAATAGCAAGACAACCACACCCAAGGCAAAGGTGCGGCGTTTTTTTAATTGAATATGATCAGGTTTTGACGGAGATAAATTAATGGTTTGAGGAGATTCACCCTCATCATCTTGAGCTTGCTCATCGACTTGGCCAATGTGAATATGAAGGGCGGCGGTTTGAGTGGGATGGGTTGACTGATTGATGGTGATGGCTAACTGATCTAATTGATCTTGAAGGGCGGGACCATTTTCGAGTAAATTGAGATTTTCAAGTAATTCTGATTGACCGGCTTGAAACCACCAAATATCATTGGGTCGCCATTCGCCTTGATTAGCAGCCCAGGAAAACTGATCGTTTTTGAGTAATTGAATAGGAGTTTTTTGATCACGAACCAGAATGATGGCCGCTTGGCCATAGGTCATGGGAGTGATGGTGGTAAGCGAAATGGCAGCAGCAGCAAAAGAGACTGATTCTTGGTAGGTTTTAGTCAGTTGGTTGAGAGTTTGATACAGGGCTTCGGAGGTTTTTAGTTCGAGGCTGTGATAGGTTTTTTCAAGTTTGTCCAGGAATTCCATGCCAGCATCGGCAAATTCTGGATCATTTGAGGCAAGAGCAACAATCCAAACTGGCTGATTTTCTGGGTTAATTTGTTGGGGGGACTGGGACAAAACGACCGTTTGAGACCAACCAGTTACTTCTGGAAGAGACACAAGTGGTTTGATCTCCAACTCGACAGGCATACAATTTTCACCAACCTAATGACTTTGCTTATTTTGTCTTTGGTCTAGAGTACCATGATTGCCCACAAGAGCGCCACTAAACTCAAGATAACGTGAGCGCCACTGATGGAGTAAATATGGGCTTTGGCCCCAGTACTTAAGACCTGAAACATGCGCCTAATTTGAGTCAGAACTACAAAAGAAAAGGCGGCATAGAGAGCAAAGGCAAAAATAATACAGATTTTTATGACGGATAGGAAACCACCATTGATAAATTGCTCAAAGTTTTGGATAAAAATGAGGTTGTTCATTATTTGACTCTCCCCTCAAGTTTTTCTTGCTCTTCTTGAAGCAAAAGGTCATTTAGGACATTAACCACTTTGGCTGGATTGGGAGTATTCCAAATTTCGATGGAGGCTTCGGTTTGTTGGGGAGCCATAGCAACAACAGCTCCAGCAGTTTGGATAAGCACGTTACCAAAGCCTAAGAGGCTGGGGAAGACGCTAGTGACGGAATAAGTAATATCTTCGATATTTTCTAGTTTAGTAACAGTAACGTTTTGGTAGATGAGGTGGAGAAAAT
>QKAA01000059.1 GCA_003247275.1 bacterium
AGGGGAAAGTTCGAGGGGCAATGGAGCCGGTGATGGAAATATTAGTGGGCGAAATGCGTAAAGCTTTACAATATTCGCAAACAACTCAAACTGCGTCACAAATAAGGACCTTAGTGGTGGTGGGCGGAAGTAGTTATTTGCCCGGATTGACAGCCCATCTGACTGAGGCATTGTCGGCTGAAGTGGTAGTAGCAAATCCTTTCTCTGGTTTTTCAACGGCAAGTGACGTTGAGTTGCCAAAAGATGTGGCAGCATACGCTGTTGCAGCAGGCTTATCGGCGAATGAGGTGTAAAAACAATTTTTATGAGTCAATCTCCTGCCCCATCAATTAATCTTCTTTCTAAACGTAAAGCCAGATATGATAAGCAATCTGGTGTAGCAATTAAGGTTAAAGTTTGGTCGGGGGTTGTATTGATTGCTTACATTGGAATATTAGTTTTGACTTTAGTGATAGCTCAAATATTCTCATGGAAACTTTCTAAGGAAGAGAAGGCCTTGAGTCAGGCAAAATTGGAATTAGCTTCGAAAATTGTTTTAGTTCATCAATATGAGGTGGCTCAGAAGAAATTAACAGCGATTAAGAAGTTGTTGGCAGAGCGACGTGAGGTTGTTTCGTTGTGGAATGGTGTACGAGAATTGATTCCGGATGGAGTGGAAATGTCAGGTTTTTCTTTGAGCGAGAGTCAGTTGCAGTTAATTTTTGATGCCCCGCATGTGTTATTGGCAAATCAAATAATTGATGTTGCGGAAACTCAGTTTTATAGTTTGGGAGCGGAGACAGTTACGGCTACTGTTGGCCGGTCAGATGATGCTAGTTATCAGGTGAGAGCATCTTTATTGTTGTCGGCACCATCGGAGAAAGGTACAGATGAAGAAACAACCAACTAGCCTGATAAGTCCAGTTTATTTGAAATTGTGGTGGTTTCCATTTATGGTAGGAATGATTGTAATTGTGGGTACAATGGCGGTTTTGGTTCCACAGACCAAGGGAATTATTGCTACAAATGCCAAACTAAAACGAGTGACGACTGACGTGTCAAAAGCTGAGAAGAAGTTGTTGCAGGTAAATGCTTTAAATGAGGATGAAATGGCATGGCGAATGAAGTTGTTGACTCAAGCTTTACCATCCGACAAGCCTTATTATCAGGTGATAGGCTTGTTACAACAGCTCGGCATACAGACGGGGGTGGTATTGGGAGAATTTGAATTAAGTCCAGGATCTTTAGCTACTCCGTCTGCTCAAAAGACTAAAACAGCAAAAGAGGATTATGTAACTTTGGATACAGAATTAGCAATTTCTGGGACGACAGATCAAGTTTCAGATTTCATTGTCAGATTGCATGAGTCATTACCATTGCTGAAGATTACTGATGTGTCGATCAGTAGTGACGAAGTTGCTCAGGATGATGATGTGAGGAGAGCGCAGCTTACACTGCAAATTGTATATTTGACTGATCCTGAGATACAGAAAGAGGTTAGTCTTGAGCCGATTGCGAGTTTGTCTACGGAGACGGTATTAATTGAGAATACGCTTCGTGGTTATTTTAACCCTGAGGCATTGATAGCTACACAATCTGCATCAGTTTCTAATTTTTCTCGGACTGACTTATTTAATTATTAATTGACTCTAAACTAAAAACCCCGATGTTGTGCACCGGGGTGTTTTTTTGTTTTTAATGTAGGTGAAGAAGCTATTCTTCAGTAGAGAGGTCGATGATGTCGGCAACTTCTTCGGTTTTTTCTGGAGCTGGGGCTTCAGCTGAATTTTCAGTTTCAACTGATTGATCTTGTCCGACTTCATCAGCTAGGTTGATGCGGAAGCGTTTGTTTTGTCTGATGGCGACAACGTGGGCAAGAGAGCGGATAGCTTTGATAACTTTGCCGCTTTTGCCGATAACGCGACCCATATCTTCAGGGTTGACCTTAATGGTATAGACTTCTCGATCCTCTTCTTGAGAAACGATGACTTCAATTTCTTCAGGGTTGGTAACAATATTTTTGAGAATAAGCTCTAATAAATCTTTCATAGTGGTTATTTCTTTCACTGACTAACTGTTATGATGTTTTTGCTGTTTTTTCAGCCAGTTTGCGAACTGTTTCGGTTGGTTGAGCTCCCTTCTTGATCCAATTAGTATATTCCTCGCGATCCAGATTGAATTCGGGAGGGTTTACTTGAGGATTGTAGGTTCCAAGTAGAGCGCTGTATTTGCCATCGCGCTTACTTTTAGCTTCAGCAACCACAATGCGGTAAAGTGCCTGGTCTCGTTTACCAGTGCGGAAGAGTTTGATTTTAAGCATACCTTTATTTCGTGCATTATGCAGATAATTAATATGAGGTTTGGGGCATTGTATCAAGAAGCCTTGTATTTCTCAAGCGCGTGCTTGGCAGCATTTTGCTGGGCTTCTTGTTTACTTTTTCCTGTACCTGTGGCGATTTCTTCTCCATTAATAGCGACACTAATGTTGAAGGTTTTATTGTGATCCGGTCCCGATTCATTACTGACGGTATATTCTGGAGAATTAAAACCTTTGGATTGAACGTATTCTTGAAGACTTGATTTAAAATCTTTGTGAAGATTATGGGACAAGATGTAGTCGATTTGAGAGAAAATATGTTTTTCGAGGAAAGAAACGACAACTTCAAAACCTTGGTCAAGGTAGATGGCTCCAACAACAGCTTCAAAAGTATCGGCAAGAAGAGAAGTGTTTTTTCGGCCACCGGATAATTCTTCACCTTTGGATAGTTTGAGTTGTTCGCCAAAGCCAAGTTTAGTGGCAGTTTCAGCTAAAGTGGTGGTTTTAACCAAGGAGGCTCGGTAGGCAGTTAAATCCCCTTCTGGCTGGGATGGGTATTTTTTAAATAAGAACTCTGATGTGGCTAATTCGAGAACAGCATCACCTAAAAATTCGAGTCGTTCGTTGTGCTCTTTAATTTCAGGATGTTCATTAAGGTAGGATCGATGAGTGAAGGCTTTGTCTTTGAGATCGCTGTTGTTGAGGGGTAATGAGATCATAATAATGAATCCTCGACCATTTCTTGAACTTCGCCCACAGTTAAATTTTCTTGTTGTTCAAATTCTTCAAGGGAAATATCGAGCGTTGATTCTAAGCTGAGCTTAATGTTTTTAATGTCTTCTGGGGTAGCATTAAGGTCAAGAATAAATTCGGCATCTTCAGTGATGTCGGAAGGTTCGACGCCGAGAATTTCAGCAATAATTGTTAAGACGGCTTGGTTGTTGTTCATGATAGTTTTTCCAGGACCGTGCCTAGAACTCCATTAATAAATTTTGCTGAATTATCGCTACCGTACTCTTTAGCAAGTTCGACTGCTTCATCGATAGCAACTTTGTATGGTGTATTTTTTTGTTGTAGCTCATAAATTGATAACCTGAGAATGGCAAGGTCGATTTTGTTAATTTGGTTAATGGGCCATTCGGGGGCGGCGGAGGTAATCAGATCATCAATGACTGCTCGTTGTTCCAAAATTTGATCAAGATCTGGATCAGGTTCACTGGTATGAAAATCTGCTGCAAAGAGACTTTGCATGAGTTTGACTCTCTTTTTATGTCGTGGATCAGATTTAAGCTTCATACGTTGTTTTAGATGTGGTGTGGAAACGAGAAATTATTTTTATTTACCACAAGCTTCGCAAATGTGGTGGGCAACTTTAGTTGCTTTGCAGTTTGCGCATTTGACAAGGGTAGGCTTATTTAGTTTGATAGCTGCTCGACGTCGGCCCTGACGATGAACGGTTTGTTTTTTCTTTGGTAGTGCTCCCATACGGCCCTTTTTTTGGTTTTAGTATTTAGTAACTTTATTGCCTACTTTTAGAGTACAGCGTCAGGTATTGTAGCACAAGCTAAGATTTTTTTAATGTTTGGCTTTAGCCGTTGTGAATAATGGGATTTAAGATGCTTTCGGTCATCTGTTTTAAGTGTGGCAACTGGTGCAATTCGGGATCGTTTTTAAGAAGTTGTTTGGCAGCAAAATGAGCTTCTTTAATAACTTCAGTGTCATGGAGGGAGGCAATTTTGAGATCGATGTAGCCTGATTGCTGGGTACCATATAAGTTTCCAGGGCCCCTCATTTTAAGATCGACTTCGGCGAGTTTTAGTCCATTATTATATTTTTCCATTTGTTTTAAGCGATCAATGGAGTTGCTTGATTGGTTAGTGGGAAAGAGGAGACAATAACTTTGTTGGTCTCCCCTACCGACGCGGCCACGAAGCTGGTGAAGACTGGCGAGGCCGAACCTTTCTGCTCCTTCAATCATCATGATGGTGGCGTTTTTAATATCGATGCCAACTTCGATAACAGGAGTAGCAACAAGAATGTCAATTTTTTTAGCAGAGAATTGTTGAATTACTTCATCTTTATCTTTTGATTTTAGTTGGCCATGGATTAAACCTAAATTAAGCTCGGGGAAAACATACTGGCGTAAGTAATCAAATTCGGTTTTGACGGCTTTGACTTCGTCGAGGACTTGATCTGGATCTCTTGGGTTGATGAGGGGACAGACGATATATGCTTGCTCGCCAATTTTAATGCGGTCTTTGATCCAGGCATAGGCGTTGGCTCGTTTTTGTTTACTGACAACAAAGGTTTTAACTGGTTTTCTGCCTGGAGGCATGTCATTGATAGCGCTGATATCGATTTCTGAATAAAGAGTTAAGGCAACGGTTCGGGGAATGGGAGTGGCTGTGAGGGAAAGCAAGTGAGGAACTTTATTTTTATCGAGTAACTGGTTTCTTTGTTTGACGCCGAATCGGTGCTGCTCATCAATGATGACAAAACCGATATTTTCTGGAAGTTGCCGATGGAGCAGAGCTTGGGTGCCGATAACAATGTCAGCGCTTTTTAATGGATTTTTTACGGACTTGGTAGCAAGCTCGATATTTACTTTGGAGTTTTTGAATAGTTTTTGGAAGGTTTGATAATGTTGATTGGCTAAGGTTTCTGTGGGAACCATACAGATAGTTTTGAAACCTGATTGGAGAGCAACATGGGCGGCACATGCAGCGACCACTGTTTTGCCGGCGCCGACATCAGCTTGAAGAAGTCGGTTCATCGGTTGATCTTTGGAAAAATCTTCTAAGATGTCGTTTAAGCTTTGAACTTGTCCAGGCGTGAGTTCGTAAGGCAGTTGTTGAATGAAGGGGTTAAGGCTATTTTTATTTTTGATGCGAAAGTGATTGTGGAGTTGTTGACGATGACTTTTTCGGATCAATGAAACGAGTTGATAGGTTAGTAATTCGTCAAAACTGAGTCGATGTTTGGCTTGTTGATATTCATCTTGAGAGTCAGGAAAATGGATTTGTTGAAGCGCAGTTTGTAGGGACTCGAGTTGATATTTTTTTAGTAGTGAGGTGGGAGCCCAATCCACTTTGGTAGGAATGTGATCTAGAGCAACTTTAATTTTTTGGCGGAGCCATTTGCTGCTGACGCCAGCAGTTTCGGGATAAATGGGAACGAGCCTGCCGGTATGGATCGTTTCTTGTTCTGAAAAGCGTCTTAGTTCAAATTGGGGTGAAGTGAGAGTGAGTTTGCTGCCAAAACGTTTTATTTTGCCTGAAATTGAAATTTGTGGATTATTTTTTAAGGTTTTGACGAGGTAGGGTTGATTAAACCAGGTGATGGGCAAGATATCGTTGCCATCGGAGAAAAGAGCTTTTTGCATGGTCTTGCCAGTTTTGGTGTAGTTTGACCTGATATCGATGATGGTGCCGATAAGACTGATAGTATCCCCTTCTTGGAGGGAGGAGATAGCTTTAGTAGCCGAAACATCATCAAAGCGAAAAGGGAAATGATGAATTAAATCATCAATAGAAAAGATATTGAGCCTTTCGAGTTTTTTGGCATAGAGATCACCTATGCCAGGCAAGACACTAACTGGTTGATTGAGCGTAAGTAAGGGGGTGGCAGCCATACGAGATTAGCGGCCAATAAGATAAAAAAGTGAGGCTCCTACGGAAGAGATAACTAGGGCGATTGAGGCAATGGTGACGAGAACACTAAAAAATTTGCGTTGTTTTTTGTTGAGCATGGGCGTTAATCTTTAAGGCTAATTTTTATGTAGCTATGTTTGCCGGTTTTAATAATATCGCCGGTTTTAAGAGATAGTGGTTGATTAAGGTCAGTTATTTTTTGATCGTTAACGGAGATAGCTCCATCTCGGATAAGACGTTTTCGATCAGCATTACTTTGACTTACCCCCAGTTCAGTTAAGAGTGAAAGAGCTGTTGGGTTAGCGTTTGTGATGGATTGTTCGGGAATATCAGTAAATTTCTTTGATTGAAAGGTGGTCTCAAAGAAATTTTGAGCTTTGGAAGCGCCAGACTCACCATGAAATTGCTTGGTAATTTCAAAGGCTAGTCTTTTCTTGTTGTTGAGGGGATCTGGGGGTAAACTGTCAATTTCTGCCATGGGGATATTGGTGAGCAATTGCATGTAGGGTTTAATTTGCTCGTCGCTGATAGCCATGGTTTTGCCGTACATATCTTCAGCTGAGTCGTCAAGAAAAATACAGTTACCACTGGTTTTACTCATTTGGTTGCCATCGGTACCAAGAATCATTGGATTAGTAAGGACCCATTTGTCACGATTATTCATTTTCTTTTGAAGTTCTCGACCAACCAGCATGTTAAATGTTTGGTCATTACCGCCAATTTCAAGATCAACATCCAGATGAACAGAGTCGTAACCTTGGAGTAGCGGGTACATGGTTTCGTGGAACCAGACAGTTTGTCCTTTATCGAGTCGTTTTTGAAACGAATCGCGCTTAAATAATTGGACTGAGGAAATGTTGGAAGCAATTTTAATAATATCTTTGAGGGTAAGGGGTACGAGCCAGTCGCCGTTAAAGACAATTTTAATCCGCTCAAGATCCATAATTTTACCGACTTGGTCTTTCCAGGTTTCTAAATTGGCCTGAATTTCTTCTTCAGTGATTAGTTTTCTACCAGTGTCTCGCTCAGAGGGATCCCCTACTAAAACAGTGCCGGTACCAAAAATAGCAAAAACAGTGTGTCCTTGTTCAGCAAAACTTTGAAGGTTTCTCATGCCGATGGTATGGCCGAGGTGAAGACGACTACCAGTGGGATCAAATCCTTGGTAAAGGCGAATTTTATCTCCTGATCTTAATTTGGCTTCGAGCGAATCTTTGTCGGGCAAGATAGTTTGCACTCGACGGGTTAATAGTTCTTGAATTGGATCCATAATGGAGTTATTGTAGCGCAGGTTTCTTAATTAGGCCAGGGATTTAGTGTCAAAAATGATGGTTAATGGCCCATCGTTAGTAAGAGAAACTTGCATGTGGGCACCAAATTGACCAGATTTGACTTGGAGATGGTGAGTCTTTTCTAATTCTTGCTTAAGAAGGCCGATGAGTTCGGTGGCCTTGTCGTGTTTGGCTGCTTGAGAGAAGCTGGGACGATTGGAGCGAGTATCAGCGCAGAGGGTAAATTGAGGAACAAGGAGAATGCTTCCCTTTATTTGGGAGAGGTTGCGATTTAGCTTATCGTTGTCATCAGGGATAATTCTTAGTTTGGCAATTTTGGCAGCGAGGGTAATGGCGTCTTGAGTTTCGTCTTGTTGGCACACCCCAACCAGAATGAGATAGCCTTGATCGATGTGACTAATTAGTTCTTGATTAACGACAACTTTAGCTTGACTAGCGTATTGAACGATGGCTTTCATGATGATTGGTACATGGTACTATGTGAAGAAATAAAAAACGAGGACTGATACAATGAAGGGTATGGATACTAGTTGGCATAGTCAATGGAAGCGACGGACTTCTCGTTTATCTCGGGGAAATTGGCGAACGGTGGGTTTTTGGCGAGATCAATTATCATCGGCAAAGTTGTGGCGAAATTTAGCCATCGTGTTTGCGGCTGGGACAGTATTGTCGATTCTATTGTTTGTTGGTTTGTTTGCTTGGTTTGCAAAGGATTTGCCTCAACCAGATAAGATTGTGCGGCGAGATGGGTTTTCAACCAAGATAATGGCCCGCGACAGTCAACTGTTGTATGAAGTATTTGCGGAACAACAGCGAACACCAACAACTTGGGATCAGTTACCCGATGACTTAAAAAATGCGGTGGTGGCGATTGAAGATAAGAATTTTTATCATCATGCCGGATTTGATAGTCAGGGTTACTTGCGG
>QKAA01000084.1 GCA_003247275.1 bacterium
AAATGCAGTAAAACCGTTTTCTTGGTCTGCAAATTGTTGGATGGGGTGACCGGTGTTCCCACCAAAAAGGGCATCTTTTAGATTGACTGGTTCTGCGTTTTCCATATCTCTGGCCTATATTATACGGAAGCTTGTTGTCTGGTGACAAGGGGGAGATATTTTTGTATATATACTTCGGTCTGTGACCCTACCGTCGGGTTTTTTCGCTTTCTTGTTACAATGAGGGAATGAGTGAGACGCAGGAAAGAGAATTAGTGGCCCGAGTTCTTGAGGGGAAGCGGTTAGCAGTACATCGCTTGTATGAGCGGCTGGAAACGGATTTGCATTCATTTTTCATGGTGAAGACGAAATGCAAAGAGGATGCTGAAGAATTGATGCAGGACACCTTTTTGCATGTGTTGGATGCGTTGCCGCTGTTTCGATTTCAGTCGAGTTTAAAAACATTTGTAATGGGGATTGCCAGGCATGAACTGATGGATTATTGGCGGAAGCTGTATGCCAAAAAGGTGATAAAAACGATTCCAATTGTGCGCGAGTTGGTAAGTAAACCAATTGGTAGACGAGAGAGAATTTCAAGAGCGATGGAGACGGCGTTGGAGCAAGCGTATGCGACCATTCGGCCAGAGCAAGCACGAATATTGAAGTTAAAGTATGAGGAAAAGTGGTCAGTGAAAGAGATTGCCGTAGAAATGGGAATGACGGTTAAGGCGGCGGAGGCATTGTTGTATCGGTCGCGAAAAGCGTTTCAATTAGTTTATGTGGAACCAGATTTGTGGTGAGTTATGAAGCAAACTGAATTTTGGAAACAAGCTGAAGCGAGAAGTAGAGAGAATGCGGAGATCGTTAAAGGGGGGGCTTCACCTCGGTTAGCCCGAACATTAGCTTTAGTGGGCTTGTCTTTTTGGAAGGTGGGATTACTGGTCTCATTTGTGACCACTTTGGTGATGTGGAAGAGGTATGCGGACACATTAATACAAGTAGCCAGAGTGATGGTGTGGAGATGAGAGGGAAATGATAGATAAAAAAACATCGGCTAACTATATATTGTCTTTTGGCTATTGGTTTGGGAGTCGAACCCAAGGACTGTTGGTACATCCGTACATTACGATGCGAGAAATTATGCGAGAGCGGTTTTTGCGACCGCTCACATTAGTGCCGACGGTGTTGTGGATTTTATTGTGGCTGGCGGTGTTTTGGTTGGCGCGATTAGGATTAGTGTTGGGGTTAAATACTGGATGGTGGGTGATGCCTCTGGGGAGAGTATTGGTGTTTGGTTGGATTTGGAGTTGGATATTTTTAGGTTTATGGCAACTGTTATTGCTGTATTTGTATGTGCGGTTTCGATTAATTCAAAAGTGAGTGATTGAGTTTGTTTTTCCGACAAAGAGGGGTGTGAAAGTAATTAGTTGGGAATTTGTTTTATGGAAGTGCCTCGACATAAGAGATTGAGTAGAGAGCGGGTGCAGGGACCAGGGACTCCTGATAGGGATGGAAATTTGATTGTGAATGGAAAGATCTTTGATCCGATGACTGGAGAAGCGAGGAGCCAAACTGCAAGAGAACTATCTGAATTTATGATGGTGGAAAAAGAGGGGAAAAAGAGTTTGCAAACTACGGTGGAGCACTATTACATTGAAAAAGGAATGATGGTTGAGGTTTTTGATGATATTCCACACGGATCATTATTGTTTTTGGGAAGAGCGGCAGAACAAATTGAAAACTCAGAAATTGTTGAGACTGAAGAGGCGCTTGGACTATTTGCTGCTTCGTTTTTGATGGAACCTCAATTGGTTATTGATAGCCATTAATGAGTGGTTTGGGAGAAATTTGCGACTAAGAGTTTGTGGAAGTTTGGCAACAGCCAGAGTTTGGTTGTGGCTTGATTTGATATAATCTGGCGTTGCTACTAGAGAATAGAGATATATTATGAGTGAAAAACGAGCAAAAGGAGTTTTGGGGATAACTCGAAATTCTACCAACGATAAAACTATTTTGTTTCCTTTATGTATAGAAGGCGAAAAGGAAGAAATGGTTCGTGGTTTTGATGTTTTGAGTCAGAAGTTGGCTTGCAATATGTTGGAGTTGGTTAGTGGGGCGGTTGATTCGGAGGATGTGGATGATTTTTCGGCATTACGGAGAGAGTTGTTTGAAGAGCGGGGAATTGGAGGAAAGGTACTATTAACACCACTATCGAATACGCTTGAGGTATCTCAGTGGCGAGGGGGACGAGAATTAGATTTTTTGGTGAGCATGTTTATGATTCGATTATCAGAGGAACAACAAGCAGATTTGGCGGGGAGATATCAGTCAAAGATAATTGGTGATGAGTATTTGACATCAAATTTAGATATGATAAAAACTGATGAGTTTCGACCACTTGCTCGTGCGGCCTTGCAGTTGGCGGTGAAACATAATTATTGGAAACAATCATGAAACCTTTAGTGTTTATTAAAATTGGTGGGTCGTTGATTACGGATAAGAGTAAGCCGTTTTCGGTGAAAGAAGATGCCTTGCGGATTATTTCTGAGGAAGTGAAAAAAGCACAGGCATTTGGGAAGCAACTGATTGTGGGGCATGGGGCGGGCAGCTTTGCTCATGTACCAGCCAAAAAATATCAGACTCACAAGGGCATTTTAAACGAGGAAAGTTATCGGGGAATAGCAGAAGTGGCCGATGTGGCGGCGCAATTAAATCGGATTGTGATGAAGTCGTTACTTTCGGTGGGAGTAAATGCGGTGGCAATTAGTCCGTTGTCAACTATGGTAGCAAAAAACCACGAATTGAACTCTATTTTTACGGAAAGTTTGGAAGAGGCATTGCGACTTAATTTGTTGCCGGTGGTATATGGCGATCAAATTTTGGATACCGAGGCGGGTTGCACTATTTTTAGTACGGAGAAGGTCTTAGGTTATTTAGCCCTCCATTTAAAAGAGAGGGGGTATGAGATAGAGCAAATGATTCACTGTGGTCAAACAAATGGGGTTTATGATGCTGAGGGGCAGACTATCCCAGAGTTAAATTCAGAAAATATTGGACAGTTTAAGCAAGCGATTGGGGGCTCGGGCGGAACAGATGTGACGGGAGGAATGGAGCATAAGGTGCTTGAGACATTGGATTTAGCTCAGGCAGGAATTCCGGGCTTAATTATTGACGGAATTGTTCACGGAACGTTGTCAGAAGCGATTGCGGGAAAAGAGGTGCTGGGAACGAAAATACGGGCTTAGTGATTGGTGTTTCGTGGTTAGTGTGAGAACGTCATTCCGGTCCGCCAGTTGGTGGATGACTTGGAATCTATCGCCAATGGATCCTGAATCAAGTTCAGGATGACGAAGGGGAATGTTTAGTGGTTGAGGTTGCAGGATCTTTTATTTGCCGTGGCGACGTTGGCGAGTGACAAATTCTTCTAAGGCTTTGTCAAATTCGGTTGCATCAAAATCAGGCATAAGAGTGTTGGTGAAATAAAATTCTGAGTAGATACTTTGCCAGGGGAGAAAGCCAGAAAGGCGTTGTTCGCCACTGGTGCGGATAATCAGGTCAGGATCAGGCGTGCTGGCAGTATCAAGATGTTTGGAGAAAATTTCTTCAGTAATGGTTTGGTCTTTGGGGAGGGAGTTGATGGCGCGCAAGATTTCATCGCGGCCGCCGTAGTTTAGGGCAAAGGTAACGGTAATGGCGGTATTAGTTTGTGATTTTTTTATCCATTTTTCGATATTTTGTTTGATATCGTCGTCAAATTTATTGATATCGCCAATAACTTGAAGTCGGGCGCCTTTTTTAACTAGTTTTTCAGCTCGGTGAGCAAAAGCCCAGCGAAACAGATTCATGATGCCACCAACCTCTTCAGCTTGGCGGTTCCAGTTTTCAGTACTAAAGGCCCAAAAAGTAATATAGGGGATGTGAAGGGAGCCGGCGTGTTCGATTAATTCTTCAACTCGTTCTTCAACGACTTTTTTGTGACCCATGACTGGAGGAAGGTTCCTTTGTTTGGCCCAGCGGCGATTGCCGTCCATGATGATGGCGACGTGAGTGAGGGGAGAATTGTTGTTAGCTGACATGACTTAGAGGATATTAACACCTAAAACAATTTCGAGGAATTGAGTGATCCAGTAGGCAGCAAAGACTATGATGAAACCAATGATGGCGGTGGTAATGCGCTGTTTGCCGGCTTCAGCTTTTTTGGGATCGGATACAGCAGTTAACATGGTAAAACCACCAGAGAGAAGCATGAAAAAGAGGATGAGTCCGGCGCCGGAGAGGACGTAGGGGAGAAGGAGATTGATAATTCCATTAATACTAGCAACCTCTGTTTTGGCGGAAATCACATCTTGATACTCATCAGCAAACTTGGAGAATTGCCCCATGGCGTTACAAGCTTCAGATGTATTACAACATTTGGATCCACAGGTATATACAAATGGGGTTTGGCAAGTATTGTTTGTTCTAGGGACACAATAGCCTGTTGTGGCGACAGCTGGCTGTCTGATGGTGGTGAGAAATATAATTGTAAAAATTAATATTAATAAATTTTTCATTTTCTTAAAATCCTGGAATTGATAGTATTTCTACTCCAATAAGTTTTAAGAGTACTACAGAAAAGATGATAAAGAGGAGGCCGGCAATTGTGCCAGTGATAATTTCTTTACCTTCTTCGGCTTTTTTGGGATCACCCACGGAAGAGGAGATAAGGAAAGAACCATAAATCATGAGTAAAAGAGCGATACCACCAGCAATACCAATGGCGATTTGGAGGAAGTCTTTGATGAAATTTTGAGGTTCAAAGCTAATACAACCAAGGGCGGTCCAGATGCCTTCATTTTCAGCACATTGCTGACATTCTCCAACAGCAATGTCATTGTTCTGAATGAGGTTGTTGCACATGTCATACTCTGGGACAAGATCTTTTGTTGAGAGAATTTTTCCAGCATCGTCTGTGGGATTGAATTCTAATTTGCAACTGTCATCTCTTAATTGAATATGAATTGGTATTGTTTGGTCTTGATATTCAGCATTTATGTATGCTTCAAAGCATGCGTAATACGTTCCGTTTTCTGCTTCTATTGGTGAGAAGTCACGAATGAAATTTTTAAGCTTTTCTGCTTTTACTGATGCCCAGTTGGCGGAGATGAGGGCGTTGCCCAAATCTTTTTCTGATTTAAAGTTGCCTATGCAGCCAAGTACTTTTTCTTTGCTAATTTCAGTAAGGGTAATTTCGCACGCTTCTGCTTTAACGGTTGTTGGTTTTAAGATGCTTAAGATTGAGATTGTTAGGAAGGCGACAAGCACGGGGATTATTTTTTGTTTAATCTGTTTGTTCGTTTCCATGGGTTTGATTATACCTAAATCTGCCAGAGATGAGAAGGAGGGAGTCCTTCGACAGGCTCAGGATAAAATCTTCACAGGTTTAGGAATCATAAAATATTGATTATTTTATAGATTCCGGCTTCCCGAAGGGACCCGTTTGGGGCGGGGCCGGAATGACAAGAGTTAAGAGTTGTTTGTATAAGATAGAATGGAAAGGCTATTAATAGTTGTGTTTAAGGAATCGTTTAGTAGTGAAGCTGCCTGATAAAAAGTTAGTTGCATTTTGGGGTCGGTTGTTGGTATTGGCGGCATTTTTGGTGGTGTTTAGTTGGGCGGGAGATTTTCACTTAGTGCGAGCTGAGGATTCAATTGAATCGTTGCAGCAGCAAATTAATGAGTTGCAACACCTGAAAGAATTGTCAGAGGCGGCAACGGCTCCGTTGGAGAAGGAATTGGCGAATATTAAGTCGAGGATTGCGGGGATTAAGAGTGAATTGGTGGCAGCGGAAGCAGAATCACAACATTTGGCGGGGGATATTGAAGCGCGGAGCCTACAATTGGATGCCCAATTTACCTATTTGGCGGCTCGGGTGAGAAGTTACTATAAATTGTCACGGCAGTTTTCACCTTTGGTAACTTTTTTGTCGGCGCCAACGGCTTCAGGGTTCACGCGACAGTTGTCGTATCGAACTTCGGCAGTGGATCAGGATAAGGCGGTGATTACTAAAACGACGGAAGAGCTGTTACAGCTGGAGGAAGATAAAAAAGCGTTGGAAGCACGGAAGGCAAAGTTGGCTTCACTCAGATTGCAGTTTGAGGAGAATGCTGCCTTTTTTGACGGAGAAATAAGCAAGGCGAAAGATTATCAGGAAGAATTAGCAGGAAAGATTGCGGATTTGTCGAAGCGACAGCAGGAAATTTTGGCGGCTAAAACCGGTACCTTCCAAACTACAGTGGGAGATGTGCCACTGGCGGACGATCCAGCATCAAGGCCTGATTATGATCCAGGATTTTCACCAGCATTTGCCTTGTTTAGTTTTGGGGCGCCACATTATAAGGGATTGAGTCAGTATGGCGCCTTTGGCCGAGCTAAGGCGGGTCAAAGTGCGGAAGATATTTTGAAGGCTTACTATGGTGGAGGAATTGAAATTAAGAAAGATTACGACACTAATATTCAAATACAAGTGGACGGTTATGGCAGCTATTCGTTGGAAGAATATGCGAAGCGAATTTATGAAGTGCCTAATTCGTGGGGAGATGACGGAGGCATGGCGGCTTTGCGAGCTCAGGCAGTAGCGGCGCGAAGTTATGCTCTGGCTCGAACCAATAATGGAGCGACTTCAATTTGTGCGACGGAATCATGTCAGGTGTTTAAGCCAGAACCAAAGGGAGGTAATTGGGAACAGGCAGTGAATGATACTAAGGGGTGGGTATTGGTGGCTAATGGTGGACCGTTTTCAGCTTGGTATGCTTCAACCTCGGGTGGGTATCAAGAATCATATAGTTATAACGGCTATAGTACGCCAGGATTTTGGGATACCCCTTCGGGACGAAGTGGTTGGACGGGAGAGGCATATGAGAAACAAGCTGGCAGTCCGTGGTTTTATAAAGCTTGGTATAAAGATCGGAGCGGCGATAGTTGTGGTCGATCTCATCCCTGGCTGACGGCTGAAGAAATGGCGGACGTGTTAAATGCTTGGGTGGTGTTGATTAAAGTAGGACAAAGTGATGATCGGATTACTCCGATTGGCTCCTGTTGGGGTGGAAATCCGTATTCAATTTCTGAGCTGAGAGATAAGGCAAATAGTGTGGGGGGAGGCTATTCACAAGTTACGGGAGCATCGGTAACCTATGCAGAGAATGGGGTGACGGCCAATGTGAGCTTTAGTACCGACAGGGGGAGTGTGACGATTAGTGGAGCTGATTTCAAGAAAGCGTTTAACTTGCGAGCACCAGCCAAGATTTCACTCAAGTCAGGTTTGTACAACGTGGAGAAGAAGTAGGGAAAAAGGCATTTACAATCTGGGGAATTATTTTAAGATAAGCTTAACCTTTGTATATTAAGGAGTCATTTATTTTTTGGAGGACAACTATATGGATCAGATTACTTATGATGAATTTGCTAAGGTAGATGTTCGAGTGGGGACGATTGTTTCGGCTGAGGTGCCGGAAGGATCAGAAAAACTAATCAAATTAACAATCGATTTTGGCGAAGAGTTAGGAGAGAGAGTTATTTTTTCAGGGATAAAGCAGTGGTTTGAGGCAGAGCAGTTGGTGGGAGTGCAAACAACTTTTGTAGTTAATTTGGCGCCACGAAAAATGGGTAATTTTGGAGAATCACAAGGAATGTTGTTTGCGGCTGATGCAACAGTTAATGGCGACAAGCGGCCGGTGTTAGTCAAGTTTGGTGAACAGTTGACTAACGGAACACGGATGATTTAAAGACTCTATCTGATACAATTGCTGCATCATATTGTTTAATCAACTATTAGCTAGTTTAGATGTAAGGATATAAAGGTTATGGCAACGTCAAAAACACCAGAGAAAAAAATAAATACTAATGGAAATAATAAAGTGCCGATGAAGCGCTACGAAATGAAGATTCAAATGAATGGAAAGAATGTGCTGGTGTGGTTTTTAATTGCCTTGCTTTTTTTGCCGTTTTTAATGTCGATTT